>JAUHXN010000136.1 GCA_030426865.1 bacterium
TTGATCAAACACTATTTCATCTGTGAATGTTAATTCTGGTAACTTATCCGAATTTTTGAAATATTCATCACCTTTCGAATTGACACCAGTATAATACATCCACGTACTAAATTCACAAAAATCATTTACTAAGTCACCAGATTTTGATAATAATGCATTATTAAGAGCATCTGCCTTTTTAGTATTTTTAGTTAATTCATTCCATAGTTCTAACTGAATTCCATCTCCATACTTCTTGTAAGTGTACTGAAAAAATAAGGCCATACTATAACCAGCATCAGCACTGTTTTCGTTTGTAAGGGACATATTCGTTGGGTATTCGAACCAATTTTTTACCCACTGCATATAATCTAATATCTCTGGGAAAAAGCGATACTCCATAAATGTTGAAGTCATCTCCGCTAGAACACGAGAATTATTATCCGTCATGTAGTACTGGATAGCATGGTGAAATTCGTGAAATATCGTAATTTTTAACCCGTCAATCCCTGTAGTTCTGAATTTTGCTGTTTCTAGATAGTCATTGTCGAGTACCATAAATGACGTTCTGAAATTAGAATTCCCTGGAAATGAACTGGATTCAGGTTGCATAGCACCATAGTAAGGTGTATTTTTCAATTCTTTGATAAATATATCATACATAGTAGTTCCACTGAACATACTGTCTATTTCAGAGAAAGGAAAACCTAATTCTATTACTTCTTTTTGATAAGCTAGTTCTGCGTAGTAAGCAACTGAATCTATATAATCTGGAATACCATTATTATTTAAATCTCTATTATCTACCGCATTGAATCCTGTCACATCATAGTGAATTGCAAAGTGTTTATCTTCGGTTATTAATAGTTGTTGCATTTCTTCACGAGAAATCTCGTTCGTCATAACACTATTTTGTTTGCCATTGTGGAGGTTATCCAAAGCTTCAGGGTAGTAACATTTGTGACTATCGCTCGAGTAAGCATTAGAAAAAGCAAAAGTGATAAAAACTAATAAAAGGTACTTTTTCATAAAAGTATTTAACCAGAGAAATAAGATAATGTGAAAGACAGCGAAAAGAAAGAATTAACGGAATAGCTCCTTAATCATTCCCCAAGTTCTTTTAACAGAACTGACATTGTGGCTTATTTGGATTTCTTCCGAATCTTTGGAAGTGCCATTATCATATCGAACTTTAATTTTATATTTCAAATCAATTGTTTCTTGAACTTGAGCATTTTTTGCGTTTTTAATAAATGCTTCAACATCTACGTGTTTATAGCTAGTATTATTACCTTTTGCTTCTTTATCAGCAATTTTAGTAAATATTCCATTATTTGCACGATATAATTCGTAGCTTTTCACTTTCGTTTCACTACCCAATATCCATTCTACTACAACATTATCGCCCTCTGGTCTAGCGTTGATACGCGAGAAATCAAGCGAGCTAGCTAGTAGCGTTAATGCTGCTAAAAGGAAAAAAGATATGTAAATTATTTTCTTCATCTTCGTAATTTAATTAATTTATTTCAATTTTAAAACTACTTACCTAACGTTATAACAATCCGAATAGATTTTTAGTTACAAATTTAATCATTACTATTAATAATACTATAAATTATGCGTTAAGTTTCTATTAATCAGCAATAAACTTGCCGAATTAATAACATATTTCATTTTTTTATAAAACTATTACTAATTTGAATTATTATAATTTAACTAATCTTATTCCTTATGGATGGTCTTTTCAACGATATAAACAAAGCTAAAAAGCTAAGAAATACTCCTCTAGCTGAGAGAGCAAGACCTAAATCCATTGATGAAGTTGCTGGACAACAGCATTTGATAGGAGAGAATGGACCGCTTCGTATGTTTTTCGAAACTGGTAATTTCCCATCTATTATATTTTGGGGACCACCAGGAGTAGGTAAAACAACATTCGCTAGTTTGATAGCTGAAGCAGGTGATTTCAATTATACTCGTATTTCTGCCATAGAATCTGGTGTAAAGGAAATAAGAGAGATTATAGCTAGATCTAAAATTAACTTTGAGAATGGAAAAAAGAATCTGCTATTTATTGACGAGATTCACAGATTCAATAAATCACAACAAGATGCATTGCTACACGCAGTAGAAACTGGAATACTCACTCTAATAGGGGCTACCACAGAAAACCCTTCTTTTGAAGTAAACGGTGCTTTACTTAGTCGGTGTAATGTTTACAAGCTCAATCATCTGGAAAATGACGAAGTTCGTGGTCTGATAGAGCGTGTATTAGAAACTGATATAATTCTTTCTGAATTGAAAATAGATATCAAAGACTGGGATACACTAATCACTCTTTCTGGTGGTGATGGTCGTACTTCAGTTAATGTTTTAGAAACAGCTATAAAATTTAGTAAGCCATCAGAAGATGGAACTATTATACTTGACACAAAGCTATTTGAAAGTTCACTATTGCGAAGAGTAGCCAAATATGATAAAAAAGGTGATAATCATTATGATACTATCTCTGCTTTCATCAAATCTATGCGTGGCTCTGACCCCGATGCAGCACTGATTTGGTTAGCTAAGATGATAGAAGCGGGCGAAGACCCGAAATTTATAGCTCGGCGATTAGTTATTTTCGCAAGTGAGGATATTGGTAATGCAGATACAAATGCACTTCGTATAGCTACTTCAGTTTTCGAAGCTGTAAACCTAATAGGTATGCCTGAAGCTGGTATTAATTTAGCTCAAGGAGTCACATATTTGGCATCAGCACCTAAATCGAATGCTTCCTATACTGCATATAATGATGCTTTGGATTTTGTACGTAAATCTGGAGAGCTGCAAGTACCCTTACATTTGCGTAACGCACCTACTAAGCTAATGAAAGATGAAGGTTACGGTAAAGAATACAAATATCCACACGATTTTGGTGGTTTTGTAGAGCAGAATTATTTCCCAATTAATGTTAAAAAACGCTATTTTTACAGTCCTAAAAATTCTGGTTTAGAAAAGAAAATTAAGGAAAGGTTGGATTTCTTGTGGAACAAAAAAGACGATAATAATTGAAAAAAATATTTTATACTTTAGTAATATCTGTACTTATTCTAATACTTCTATTTATTAGTTATTCGAACTCTAAGATGAGTGAGCTACCTTCATTCAGTGATACGGTTACTGTTTTCGTACCAAAAAATTCATCAGTTAATACTATAGTTGAGAAGTTCAACGAACGTGATTTACTTCAACCATCTTGGTTGTTTTCTAACTACATTAAAATAAAGATGAAATTAGAAGGTAAATCTGTATTTGCAGGATATTATGATATATCACCAAGCAATGCTAACGAAGATATAATAGAAAAACTCTTTACTGGTGGATATGCAAAAACTATTAAAGTAACGATACCTGAAGGATTAAGCAATAAGGAAACAGCAGAGTTAATAGCAGAAAAGCTCAACTTGGATGCGAAAAGATTTCTCGAATTAGCTAACTCAGACAGTTTGCTAAGGGCATGGAACATACCAGCTAAATCTAGCATAGGGTATTTATTACCTGAGACTTATGAGTTTTACGGAGATGAATCAGAGCAAGTAGTTATAGATAAATTGCTGAAACATCACTTTGACTTCTGGACTGACGATAGAGAGCAAGATTTAAAAACAACAAAATTAACCAAACATAAACTTTTGGCTATAGCATCTATAGTACAAGCAGAGACACCACTGAAATCGGAACTACCTACAGTTGCGGGGCTATATCTTAACCGTGTGAAAAAAGGAATGCTATTGCAAGCTGACCCTACAGTTCAGTTCGCCGTTGGTGAGAAGAAGAGATTACTTCACAAGGACTTGGAAGTTGATAGCCCATATAATACTTACAAATATGCTGGTATTCCTCCTGGACCAATTAATAACCCTGGTAAAGACGCAATCAAGGCATGTTTAAACCCAGAAGTACACGACTTTTTGTTTATGGTCGCTTATGGCGATGGTTCAGGCGCACACTACTTTGCAAAAACTAATGCTGAGCACTCTCGGAATGTAGCAAAATACAGAAGAGCACGAGGAAGATAGATATTTAAGTGCTTTAGAATCAATTATTCTATAATTATTCCCTAAATTTGAAATCAATTTTTGAACAATATTTTATATTTCTCTAATGAAAGTTTACAAGCGTCAATTCAAATCTGGACTAAGAGCAGTCATAATCCCTAAAACAACTACACCAATTGTAACGGTTAATATTTCGTATCAAGTGGGGTCTAAAGACGAAAAAGTTGGCAAAACAGGATTGGCTCACTTATTCGAACACCTAATGTTCGAAGGGACTCCGAATGTACCAAAAGGCAAATTCGACCAGATATGCTCCGAAGCTGGTGGCACTAATAACGCTTATACTACTTACGATTGGACAACATATTATATGACTGTTCCAAAAACCCAACTAGAGTTAGCTTTGTGGTTAGAAGCGGATAGACTATATAATTTCGAATTACAACAAAGTGTTCTTGATGTTCAAAAAGACGTTGTTACAGAAGAAATATATCAAACTGTAATAGATAGACCATACGGTCAATGGAGAGACCATCTTTCTACTATAGCATTTCGGAATGATTGTTCTTATTCTTGGGAAGTGCAGGGATTAATAGACGATGTTAGGAGTGTAACTCTTGAAGACGCAAATGATTTCAGAAATAGATATTATAAGCCAAAAAATGCTGTATTGAGTATTTGCGGTGATGTAGATGTAGAATCGACTTTTTCACTGATAGAGAAATATTTCAATGAAGGAAATGGTACAACGGATATAGTTGAAAGAAATCAATTCGTTCCTGAGATGAGACTTACAGGTGGGGTTGCAAGTTACGAAGATAATGTACCTCATAGTGCAGTATTTGTTTCATTCCATTGTGCAGGATTTGCGGAGGGACCAGAGGACTATGTAGCTAAAGTTTACACAGATATAATGGCCCGTGGCCGTAGCTCTAAGCTTTACAACTCACTTGTATATGAAAAAGAGATAGCTTCACATGCCGGTGTTTTCTTTGATAAAAGAGAAAATTCATCTCTACTTACATTCTTTATAATTGCTAATGAGAATACGACTTCTTGTGATGAACTATATGAAGCAATGATGACCGAGATTATAAGCGCTAAGAAATCTTCATTCTTTGCATCAGATTTGGAACGCTCTAAAAATTATGTAAAAACTTCCATTAGTAATAGTTTCCTTAAAACAGGTGGAATTGCTGATTTAGTTTCTACAAAAGAAATGTTTGAGAATGATCCTGAAGCTGCATTTAACCTAGTAGAAAAATACGATGCTATAACTATGGAAGACATAGAACAGTTTATGGAGAAAAGGATACTCGAAGACAAGGCAATACGAGTAGATGTAGTACCTAAACCAGAAATAGATGATGAAGAATAATTTACTTCATTAGTAAACTCGAATCGCCGTAGCTCAGAAATCTATAATTATTATCTAAGGCAGACTTGTAAATATCAGTCCACATTTCACCAACAAAAGCCGATACTAATAATAGAAGTGTACTTTTCGGAACATGATAATTAGTAAAAAGTCCATCTGTGAATTTAAACTCATATCCTGGTACTATTATCAATTCTGTTTTCCCCTGTATTATACTATTATCTGTAGAGTTAATCAGATTCGTAAGTGATTCCAAAGGTGAAAGTACATTATCATTTTCATAGGGAGCCCATTGGTGTACAATCGATGATTCAGTAAACTCAGTTATATTGTTGCCTGCCCAGAATAAAGACTCGAGAGTTCTAATACTAGTAGTCCCAACACAAACGATATTTCTTTCTTCCTCTAAATCTTGCTTCAAATCTTGAAGTAGTGATTTATTAATAGAAAACATTTCGGAGTGCATTTTATGCTCACTCACATTATCAGTGCTTACTGGCAAGAAAGTACCCGGTCCAACGTGCAGTGTCAGCTCTCTTATTTTCACACCCTTTTCTTTTAACTTAGCTATTACTTCACTTGTAAAGTGAAGCCCAGCAGTAGGTGCGGCTATGGAGCCATTATCTTTTGCGAATACAGTTTGGTAGTTCTCTTTATCTGCCTCTTCCGATTCTCTATTCAAATATGGAGGTAAAGGTAAAACACCCGAATTGAGTAATAACTCAGAAAAAGTGCCATTTTCCCATCTCAGTCGTACCGTAACTTCGTTCGCTTCTTTTTCTAATACTTCGGCAGTTAATTGACCATTTACATCTTCCAACACAGAACCTACTCTTATTCTTTTCCCCCCAATTATTGCTTTCCAGATTGCTGTCCCGGTTGCTTGTAGTGCTATTTGCGGATCATTCGAAGGTTCAATTGGTTCAACTAATAGTATCTCCGCCCTACCACCAGTTTCTTTTACCATATAAAAGCGACCAGAGATTACTTTTGTCTTATTGATATATAGAGATATATTTTCTGGTAATATGTCAATCACGTCTTCAAAAACATGGTGAGAAATACTACTAGTGGATGATTTCGCTAGAAGAAGTTTTGATTTAGATCTATTACTCAGCGGATATTTTGCAATTCTATCTTCAGGTAAATCGTAGTCAAAATCATTTATATTAATATTAGGTAACATATTTTCTTTTTTACTGCTTTTTTTTTGTGCAATTTAATAGAAATATTAATTGAAAGTAGAATCAGACTATTTTAATTTCATACCCATAATTTTGTAAATTGTCAATTCAAGCATTTCAAAATCACTAAAAACAGCAATTATATTATGTCTAAAGTATTAATCATCTTAGTTTCATTTTTCTTTTTTTCGTTATCTACTTACTCTAAAACTGATTTGAAACTTAATCTAGAAGTTGGCAAATCATATCACCAAAATATGGTCGCAAAATCTATTATTAATCAAGTCTTGAGCAACAATAAAATTGATATGCTTATGACTATGACTGGTAGTATGACTTATACCGTTACTGATAAAAATGAAAATATTTATACAATGGATGTAGTTTATGACAGCTTGAGTATGGGAGTTACTGCCGATGAATATGATGTAATTTATAATTCTGAGAACTTAAAAGATTCTAATGACTATATATCAGTTTTGCTTGCAGCACTAAAAGAGACAAAATTTGGAATTAAAATGACCGAGAGAGGTAAAATCGTAGATATTTCTAACTTTGATGGTCTATTTGAAAAGGCATTTGAATCAATTCAGAAACTTGACCCATCTGTAAGAAAACAACTAGAAGCAAACTTGAAAAGCTCGTTTGGTAAAGAAAATTTTAAAAGTAGTTTTGAAACAATAACAGCCATTTTCCCTCCTGAGCCAGTAAACATAGGCAGACAATGGAAAGCTGAATCAATACTAAATAACAATATGCCAGTAAAAATAAACACTCTTTATAAATTTGAAAATGAAACAGATACTAATTACATAATTACCGGCGTTGGCTCGCTTATATCATATCAGCCAAAAAACGGTGAGTTTAACAATACTACTCCCTATACTTATCAGATGACTGGTACAGTCGGCTCTGAAATTAAATTAGATAA
>JAUHXN010000436.1 GCA_030426865.1 bacterium
TTATACTGGGTACTATTACAAAATAGTCTCCCTATCGTAACGGGGAGCATAATCGACAAGACTAGAAAGAAAAAAACTATTCTTCTAGTCTCTTGCATTATACTATTTCTTGCATTTCTTTCTATAGGATTATACCAAAATCTATTCGGATTGCTATTAGGAATTACTTTAGTATCAATAGGTGTGAGTTTATTTAACCCACTTATGAAAGGGCAAATAGGTAACTTGATTCAACGTGATAATAGCTCTTTTGGTTGGGGTTTACACTTTTGGTTGTATAATCTTGCTATTTTTATATTTGGTGTACCCTATTCAAAATTCCTTAGAGAACAAGGATGGGAATATGTTTTCGTTGGAGCAGGGTTTATATATCTTATAGCTTTCTTTTTGTCTTTATTCATTAAATCTGAAACGGTACAAACCAGGTTAAAGACTAAAGTAAGTCTGAATATTAGAGATACATTCAAAGTCTTCAAAAGGAACTATAATTATGTACTTCTTATATCTATGTCAGGATTTGCAATGTTATTCATGCAATTTTATGAGACTTTACCCAACTTCATTTATGATTGGTCAGACACAAGTACACTAGTTAAATCTCTTAATCTAAGTCCTACATTCCTTATGGAAACATGGGCCGGAAACGGTATATCATTTGAATGGTTATATAATATTAATACTGGTTTGACATTATTACTTTTACTGCCTTTTTCTATTTTCTTAAAAAAATATAATATTGTTAATGCGCTTTTTGTTGGAGTAACATTAGTAGTAATTGGGTTCGGCCTAAGTATAATATATCAAAATGGATCATTCCTAATTATGGGTTTTATTGTTTATACAATTGGTGAACTTATTACAAACCCTAAGTTTACAGAATATTTTGACACTATTTCATTAAAAAATGAACAATCAACTCATATGGGTTTGTTATTCTTATCAAACCTTATTGGGTATCCGATAGGAGCAATATTAGGGGGCTATATGTATGGCTCTTTCGGAGAAAAAGCAGCTCTAGCTCAGCAATATTTATATTCTAACTACGGTAAAACGGTTGAAATAGAGGAAGCACTTTCAATACTGAAAATTAATCTAGGATATAATGACATACAAATAACCCATTTACTATGGTCACATTACAATCCTATGATTGCTTTTTTACCATTCTTACTAATTGGAGTATTATCTTTGGGGGGAATATTAGTTTACAAGAAACTTATTAATCAAAATAAGTATATTCATAGATAAACTTTTCGACTATAGTACCAATATTGTTTTTAAGTACTTCTGATTTTATCCTACCATCTTTATCAATAGAATAACCAGTTGTAAAAAACACATTGCCCTTTTCATCAGTAGTAATTTTTTCAAAATAATTTTCAGTAGTACTATATACAATACTATCCTTTTGAGCTACTGTACCATCACTTTCATAAGTGAATCTTACTTTTAGATTACCATTTTCGTATTGATTATCAAACTTAGTTCTATTGTCACACCCATCACCGTTCTCACATCTAACAATTTCAGTTACATTACCATTATTGTCATATATTAATTGCTCATTATCAATC
>JAUHXN010000137.1 GCA_030426865.1 bacterium
CTGACTGGTCTTTAAATCATAGTAGGCATTCTGACCTTCAAAAGTCAACGAATCCTGATCGGGGTGAATAGAGGTAAAAGTACCATACTGCCCTGCATCAGCCTTAAAATCGATTGCTTCTTCTTTGAAATAATCTACGACTATTTGGTATAACATACCATTGTTTATTACATAGTAAATGTCTCTGTGGATTTTAGCTGTAGCTGAATAAGAAATCATATAAGCTTCTTGTCCACCAATTTTCATTTTTGTGATTTTATCAGAACCAACTGCTTTAGCATTCTTTTCTGCTGTACCTTTTAGGTTTTTAGAATTTGTTTTGCTTGCAGAAACTGATACGTAAGAATCACCTCTACGCTCACCAGCATACATTGTAGCACCACCTTTCTGGATAGCTTCAAAGTTGTCTGGGATTGAAATTGAGTAACCATTACCTTTAACTGTCTTCATAGTAGTTGACGGTGGAGGTAGTTCCTCTGCTTCACCTACAGTAACACTTTGCTCAGGTACAACACCAAGCTTTATAGATTTTAACATATTGTCAACTGTAGATCTGTATTTTTCGATTGTTCCAGCAAACGCTTCTATTTTTACAATGTTGAATAATCTACCATCTTTTGTTGCTACAACTAACTCACCATTGAACTCACCATCAGATAGTGGGAAGTTATAAGTTAGTTTCTTTCCAGTTGTTCCATCTACGCTGAAGTCAACAGGTGCACTGTAATACTCAACAGGAAATACAAGACTAGTATCGATTGCTTTTTGCAACGATTGACCTGAATCTAATACAATTACTGTATATGATAATCTTGCTGCAGGTAATCCCTTTGTGTCATATTGCTTAAATCTATCTTTACCATTAGGCATAGAATAAGCTTGGAATTGCTTTCCAACTACTTTGAATTCTTCCCAATTATTAGGAAAGTCAATTGAGAACTTTGCTGCTTCATCAGTATAAGTTTTTAATTCCCCTGCATCAGGTGCTTCGGGACCTTCTTCACCACACGAAATAAAAGCTAAAGCCAATAGAGCAAGTAAGGAGATAGTAATCTTTTTCATTTTTTATCCTTTAATAGTTTATATATAAGAATACAAATATAATTAAACTTATGTAAAGATAAAGTTAATTATTGCTAGTTGGTGAAATGATGATCTTGACATAAATGAAAAAGCAGATCCAATTCCTTGAACCTGCTTTTAATTACTTTCTTTTCTTGATATGATTTAAGAGGCCTTCGCCATTCTTTCATCATACTTTCCTGTCCCAAGTTGATTGAGCAAAGTAAAGTGGCTTTTGATTGCTCCGAATAGAGTTCTATGCTCGTAATAAGGGACGCCATATTCTTCTGCTGTTGCTTTAATTACTTTCGAAATTTCTTTATAATGAACATGGCATATATTGGGGAACAGATGATGTTCAACTTGGTAATTCAATCCACCAACATACCACGAAAGCAATTTACTTTTCTTTGCGAAATTAGCAGTTGTTTGTAATTGATGTATTGCCCAATTATTTTCTATTGTTAAATTCTCATCTGGCTGTACAAATTCTGTTTCTTCTATTACATGTGCCAATTGGAATATAAAAGAAAGCATAATCCCGGAAAGAAAATGCATAGACCCGAATCCAATAAGTATCTGCCACCAAGGTAAATCAACAACTATCATAGGTAATACTAACGTTAGCGCTAGATACCATAACTTATTGATTATTATTTCAGTAGTAGCTTTTTTTAATGTCAACTTTTGACCAGCTAATAGATTTTCTTTATTGTACTTGTAAACTTGTAGAAAATCTTTAAGCAAAAGCCAGTTAAACGTTAGTAATCCATAAAGGAAAGGGGCATAATATGCTTGAAATCGGAATGCTTTTTTTCTATCTTGAGCGGGGGATAGACGCATTAAGTTGCTCTCTATATCATCATCGTGACCATCTACATTTGTGAATGAATGGTGCAATACATTATGCTGAATCTTCCAATTAACATGGTAGGCACCTAGAAAATTAACTAGATAACCGAGCGCTTTATTAACTTTTGGGTTTTGCGAATATGCTCCGTGATTAGCATCATGCATGACAGATAAACCTATCCCAGACATACCAAAACTCATTAAAATCCACATTAAAAATACAGGTAAAAAACCAGAGACAATACCCGTCAACATAAGAATAAAGGGTACAAAATATAATGAAATCATTACTATCGTTTTGATCTTCATTTCGGTATTAGCGTATTTAGTAATACCATTTTCTTTAAAATATGAATTTACCCTCATTCTCAATTCTTTCACGAATTCAGGTCTATTTCTTGTATTAAATTTAACTACGTTTATGCTCATATATAATAATCTTAATGTAAATACAAAACAGCTATTATCAGTACTTGAATAGCATTTCTTATACAGCTACAAAATTAACTCTTTTAATTTTACTTTGCAATATCTAGCCCGAATACAATCGAACTGTATCTTTAGTGTTGTTATTTCAGATAAAAAGATATTAAAGTACGTCTAATTTAATCTTTTTCTTTGACTTTTCATACTTCTCTGCTTGCAATTTTAGTGCTTCTGCGTCATTAGTGATGTCATTTTTTACTAATATCTCTCGGAAATAATCCCAAGTATAGATACCTGTATCGTGGCCACTCTTCCACATAACCGCCAATGCGTAGTTGCCAATTGGCTTCATATCCTTTACTTCGAAAGCACCGGGCTCTTCTTTTACTTCTATTGGGTGGGAGTAAACTTTATTGCCAACTTTCTCACCTTTGCAATAAGCACATGGGCATTCTCGCCTAAGCATCTCTAACGAGATTATTGCTTTTTTACCATCGACCCATTCAGCTTGTAGCAAATATGGTTCGGGTTTATTGATTTTTATAGGATTGATTCTACTCATTATAATATATTTAACTCAATACTTTTTGTTTTTTGCAATCTAACGAATATAAAAATAGTCTATTTTGTTCGAATTAACTAAATCATGACATTTAGCAATAATGTATTTTTTTCTTTTCCCAACATTCCTTAGTTTTTAAGCTTGTTGAATTACTTATTTTAATAAAGGAAAATATGAAAATACGTCTTATAATCTCAGCACTTGCTATGATTTTGTTTGTATCTTGTGCCAAAAAAGAAGAAACAAAAGAAGAAGAAACTAGTGAGTATGTTGTCGAATACGAAGGTAGAAAGGTAGATTTGCAACCTTTTTTCGAAGGGTTTCCCTACTCCAATTTTCAGGCATATTATAAAACTGGAAAGATTTTCTATTACAAAGCTGGCGATATAACATCTTTAAATTATACAGATTTAAATAACCCTGATTTTGAGAATGGTACTCAAGTAACGGATATTGATTATTCACTTAGAAATGTATGGTCTAATAAATATAACCCTAATGACAATTCTATTTATTGGATGGGTGATGAAGTTAATGACGAAAAAATTGATTTGTTCCGTTTAAATCTGGAAACGAATAAAGTAGAGAAATTAACAGATGTACCATATATTTTTGGATGGAATTTCAACAAAGATAAGAACCAGATCGCCTATATAGTAAGATTAGGTGAGCTAGAAGATAGAGAAGGTGAATTGCGAATAATGTCATTGGAAAACGGGACTAGCTCAACAATTATAAAAGATAGTCCGGAATACAGATTCACTTGGGCTAACCCATCAGTATCTCCGAACAACAATTATATAATAGCATCAGTTCTAAAAAATACGGATAGAACTAAGGCAAATCTGATGTTGATAGATGTTGATAAAGGAAAAGGGAATATAATAACTGATACTAAAAAAGGTAGATTTTTTCCTGATATACTTTCAACTTGGATAGATAATGGGAGTAAAGTACTTTACACTTCGGATGAGGATGGTTATAAGAATGTATATAGCTATGATATATACAAAGGCAAAACTATGCAGGTTACTAAGTTTACTGAGGATGTAGCAAATGCGGAGATAGCAACTATTGAAGGCAAAGATTATCTAGTTGTAAATACTTCTAACCCAATCGAAAGTACATTATACTTAGTTGACCCAATTAGTGGAGATATAGTAACGAATAAAAAATATCCGTTTACAATGGAGTTCAAAGACATAGAAGAAGGTAAGCTATTAGCTCAGTTGAACGGTGCTACAACTATGTTCAGAATAGAAGAAATCACTTTATCGCCAACTGGTTTCACAGAATCTACAAAGGCGGATTTACCGAAAGAGCTAAAAGACAAGATAATAAATGCTGATGTAGAAAAAGTAGAATTCCCTACGTTTGATATAGACCCTGCGACTGGTAAGCAGAGAATGATACACGCATTCTTGTACAAGCCAAAAGATTCACTACCGAAAGACAAACAAAGAGTACTGATTCAATCATTCTACGGAGGTAGTAATACATATAACGTACGTGAACAAATACTAACGAATGCTGGAATGTACGTACTTAGTCCATCTCCTCGTGGTAGTAGTGGGTTCGGTAAGGATTTCTTCGCACTGAATGATAAAGATTTGGGTGGAAACGAGATATTAGATATAATCTATGCTGCCAAATATATTTCTGAAAAACTTGATATTCCCGCAGAACGAGTTGGAGTTCATGGTGGTAGCCACGGAGGTTATGCAGTTATGCGTCTATTAACTTTCCCTGGAGAAGTTAACGGACATAAAGACGACTTTAGCTTTGGCTTCGGTATAGCACATGCAGGATTCTCTGATATAATCCACTTCTACGAGCATTGCAATATACCAGATTGGGTAACTCTAGAAGCCGGTGACCCAGCTACGGAAAAAGAAAAATTGAACAGCCGTTCACCTCTTTACAATGCTTATGACATGGAAGGGAGATTGCTCCTTACACACGGTATAAACGATAGCAGAGTCCCAATAGAGGGTAGCCGATTTATGGCGGATAGTTTACGAAAATATAAGAAAGACGTAACACTCCAAGAATACGAGGGAATGGGTCACCACATAAAAGGACTCGAAAACAGCGTCCGACAATACAAAACGTGGTTCGATTTCATCCAAGATGATGGAAAGACAGAAGAAAAGAAGTAAGAATATTAGATTAAGAAGAGGAGCCGCTGGCTCCTTTTTTTTATAGTATTATATAAGGATTTGATATATTTGGGGTAGAAGGAGTCTGAACGATCATAAAAACTGTGATAGCAAAGGATTCCCCTCTTTAAGCAACCCGAAAGAGGGGTGGATCACGCCTAAGGCGTGAGACGGGGTGTTCAATAATTAGAAACAATACTATATGAATAATTTCATATTTAACTTAATAAACCATCAAAAGAACAAAAATGAAGATGATTAAAATGAAAAAATACATCAGAAGATAATGATAAATAATCACACCTTATTTTCAACAGATAAAAATTATGATTTTAAAAAAGAAGTAAAAGGATTTTATAATTCACAGCTTTTAAAAGCTATCATGTATTTTATTGTTATTTTGTTTACAAAAAGTTTAATAGTAATTGTAACAATTACATTAATTAATGCTATTGTAAGTTTTTACTGGTATAATAAAAGTCTACTAACTATGATAGTAGAAATTTATATAGAAGACAAAGTAGTAACTATTAAATATCTCGATAGAACAAATACACTTCATAAAATATCTACTAAAATACATGACTTAGATATTAGAATAGGTAGAGCATTTACAATATTCGATAGTGGTTATATGAAGTTAAGAGGTGAAGACATATATTTAAATCAATATGTTTGCCAGAATATCGGAATTAAAAAAATTATAAAAGTTGTAGAAGAATATAATAAAATAAAAAAAAGATTAACTCAAAATTAGAGTATGTTATTAGACTTTCTTTTATATAACATAAGCAATATGTACCCTTACGGTAAGTCGTACGGAACTAACGCCATCTACAACGCCGCCGATGACTACCGCTATGGCTTCAATGGGATGGAGAAGGAGAAGAATATGGATGCTAGTGGTGATATTACGGACTTCGGGGCGAGGGTCTTTGATGCAAACTTCCCTATGTTTTTGAGTAGGGATCCATTACAAAAGAATTATCCAAATTTATCTCCATATGTGTTCGGAGCAAATAATCCAATAGCTGCTATTGATCCTGATGGAAGAGTAGTAGTTTTTATAAATGGACTGCATGGTGGTAATTGGGGTGAAGAATATTGGGAGGGATTTGATTCTGAAATAATGAAATTTTGGAAAGATGAAAATGTAGAATACTATGACGGTTCAGTAGGCGGTAAATCGGCTTTAGTTCCTAGCTTAAATATTAAAGTTGACTTTTCAATTATGGGAGATTTAAAAAGTTGGGCTTATGGAAACAATACCAGTCAAAATAATTTTGAATTTGAATTTAACTATATACCTTCTTCAATTAGTGCTGAGTACAGGTATAATCAGGGATATGCTCAAGCTAAGGCTGATGCAGGAAGAATCTATGGAAACTTAGATGAAAATGAAACAATAAAAATAGTTACTCATAGTATGGGCTATGCTTGGGGAAGTGGTTACCAACAGGGTCTTATAGATTATGCTGTCATAGAATTAGAAAACCCTCAATTAGTTGATAAAATTTCAATTGTACTTAATTTTGCACCTTTTCAGGCAGGGAGTTATAGTGCAAATAAATTACTTTCAAAGAAAACTCATCATAAAATATCAATTTTAGACCCTTTAATGTATCCGTCATGGAGTCCTGAAAATTCGAATGATATTACAAGTTTTATCGAGCGTTTGATCTCTTCTCATCCCATATCTAGATTTACTCTTAAAGAGGTTCCAGCGATAGACGATAATAATTCAGGCAAAGGTACAAGTTCATCTTCAAAATCAAGTAAAAGTGGAAAGGGATTAGATAATCCGCTTTCACCTGCAAGTAAATGATTAATAATGGAAAAAATTAAATGATTAAAATATTGATTTTTTTATACACGTCTCTACTTTTAAGCTGTAATTCTAATACTTTTGATAGTAAGAAAGTAAATAAAAATCATAGCATTCAAGTTGTTAATGCATTTAATTGCTATCTTGATAATAAGCATGGATCATTTATCAATTTCGCAAATAATAGAAGTCAGATATTAGATATTCATGTTGAAAAAATATACTATAGCCCTGATTCTACTAAAATGTTTGCGATAACACTTTTAGAAGATAATGAATCTTATAATGAATGTATATATAATGATTCAAGTACTTTCTATTTTTATCCGTTTGTAGGTTATAGAAATGATATTCAATCAGAATGGAAAATATTATTCTATAAAAATTTACTTCTATTGGATGGTTGTAATAAAGAGGAAATGAATAAATATATTGAAAGCAAATTTGTAGAAGAGTTTAGTAAAACCAAAATTGATTATTTTTTGAATAATGAATTTATTGAAAAAGAAGTCGGTTATAATATAAACGAAGATGGATATTGGGAAAGTCCTTTTTGGGAAAAAGGTGGTTTGATAGAAGATAAATATTATTTTGAAGTAGAAATCACA
>JAUHXN010000437.1 GCA_030426865.1 bacterium
GTTAATTATGTCCGTTATCAAATAATACTTCCGAATTATATCGAATTTTATTCTGTTCTGAATTACAACCAACCCTCCTAAGTTTTTGTTATTTGAAACCTTACGTGATATTAAATATTCATATAGCATCAAATAATTATAAATACTAGATCGTTTAGTATATATTAAAAATTAACAACAAGGATAATGTAAATGATAGATAATGTATATATGTTTATTATGGATTTCGAATTACCTACAAAAGAATTATCCTATTCTTTTGCAGGTCATGATAGATTATACGGTCACTATAAAGAATATAAATTTGGAACGTTAAGATTTAAATACTACAAGAATAATGGAAGATTAAATATTAGTGGTTCATTACGGAAGTATTATTTCG
The DNA here is from genome assembly GCA_030426865.1 of bacterium. GTDB lineage: Bacteria > Bacteroidota > Ignavibacteria > Kapaibacteriales > UBA2268 > PGYR01. The sequence continues at coordinate 383 of JAUHXN010000437.1, forward strand.
ATAAACATCCAGTAGAGAATCAATGGAAACACGATTTGACTTTAGACAACCTAATCGAAATTGGTAATGATTTGAATTCCTTAGGTATTGATTTAAATAATCTAAATATCATCAGCTATGAGTTTGGTGCTACTTTAAAAATATCTGACGTAGTAAATAAAATAGAATACTTCAAAAATGGAATATCTAATTTCTATGGTACTTCTTCTTTTAAAGCAATTTGTAAAAAGTACAATACTAAAACCAATAACATCAAAAGTGCTCCACTACTTAGAATATATTCTCCTGAATTATTAAATGAAGTAAAATCTGTAGAAGAAGATTTGGAATATACACGGTTTGAAGATTATACACCAAAAGGTACTAAAAAATACCTAGGTTTAGAAAGTAAATTAACATACTCTAATCTCTGTAATAAAGAAACTTTAACTAAAATGAAAAATATGTTGTTAAAGAAATTAGATAGAGTAGTCTTTATAGAAGATAAAGAAGCAGAACTACCTAAACTAAAAAAGAATAAGCTATTGGATTTTACGTTTTCTAGCAAAAGTAATAGAAATTTAGCAGAACCTATCTACATAAGAAACGAAGATAGAAGAATTAAAAGTTCTTATGATAGTTATGTAAAGAAGAATATAGATTATAGTATAATAAAAAGAGCTAGTGCTAAAATAGAACAGAAATTAAAAAATACGTTAGATGGGGTAAGTTTTGTTTAGAAGTATAAAAAGTAAAGAACAGATGAAGAATGTAGGAGAGCTTATTAGTAGAACAAAGAAAGAACAATTTTCACAAGGTAATATTCCAACAAATTATTATTACTTAAAATTCTATCCTGATTACTTTAATTTAGATTTTAGAGACAAATATGTATCTATGACAATTAACCAATATGATGGTAAAGAAAAAGAAAATTTACCTTATAATGATTATCCATTACAAACTCATTCTTTGCTAATACATGGATTAACTAAAATAGATGAAGATTTAAGAGATGTCTTTGATTTTAAAAATAGAAAGGTATCTAGTTTTAGTTTTACTTACAAATTTAAAGTAGGTTTTGAATATATCTCTTTTCTAAATTCTATACAAAACGAATCGAATAGCAAATACATTACCAAAAGAAATGACGTAATTACTATTACCGATTCTAAATATCTAAATCTAGATAAATATAATTCTGTTGATT
>JAUHXN010000138.1 GCA_030426865.1 bacterium
ATATGTTTTTATGTTCGTACTTTTGACCTATAGTATCTAGTTTTAGATTTCTGTATTCGAATTTATATCTATACCTACTTAACATTATGTATTTATCATCATTATACTTAATGATTCTCTCTATTTTAGATAAATCAGTAGAGTCGATGAATCCTACACTATGAGTTTGTATATCGTTTCTATTTTCTTTAATCTCGGTTACTTTTAACAAAGCTTCTTCTGTTGGTGTATCAGGTATTCTTTCCCAAGGAAAATCGAGGGCATTATAATTATCTACTATATTGTACCAAGTAAAGCCAGCATCATCTGAATATTCAACCTTATATTTCGAGTTGGTTAGTTGATAATCCCAAGAAAGATCGGTTGAAGAAGCCACATAATATTGCTCACCACCATTGGGTTTAATTACTTTGATTTCGTTTTCGGTTGGTATATAACGAACTATAATATCTTGATCTTCACAGGAGTTGGATTCAATTCTAATCACATCACTTATATCAACTTCTCCAAATGGATTAGCTATTTTTATTCTAAGCTTTTCACCATTTGCCAATTTAATTGGGAAATCTGTGTTCGTCGGTTCTACTATATCAAATTCTGAGTAAAGTGAGTAAATATCTGTTATCACTAACGTGTCTTTTTTAGATACTACATTACTATAAAAATTCTGATCAGTATCTTTATAGAATATTAGACTGCTGGGATTAACGTTATACTCTACTAGCTGCGCTTTAGATAATGTAAATCTAGCACTATCAGAATAAGTATTATTATAGAATAAGTCTATATCACGATCCCTTCCACAATTCTTAGATATATAATTAAGATTACAAATTTCCAACCCTGAGATAATGTTTGCTATAGCTTGGAATACTGATATTATTTTATCTTCACCTTGTAGATTATCGAATGCAAGCCCACCAGTTTCATTAGAAATTTCCAACATTTCATTATCCATATTAGTGTATATGGAGATAGTATATAGAGTAATGTTATTATCTATGAATGGCTTTATAAGAGTTTGTTTATCTAGGTTTCCAGTTTCCCCATCTGTCAAAAATACAATAATCTTTTCATATTGCGCACCCGTAGTAGAAGCAATCGAACCCAAATTAGAAGTAAGCGCCTTATTAATGTCCGTACCTAGACCTGATTTCGGAATATCTTTTATAGCTTGCTTAACTAGATTCTTATCTATTGTGTAAGTCAAATCTCTATATGTATCTGAACCAAAATGTGTTAATGCTATTTCAGTGTTTATATGTAATAAATCAACAAATTTGATGGCTGCGTCTTTTATTACTTCTAATCTTGTTTTTCCACCAAGTAGAATTTCATCCATTGAATTAGAATTATCGAGTGTTAACACCACTGAAACAGGTACAGGACTTTTATTATTTTCACAACTCAAGTCATTTATAGTTTGAGGAATTCCATTTTCTGTTAAACTCATTTCGTTAATAGATGGTGCAAACTTACGTCCGTTCTCATCTAGAACCATATATTCACAATTTAACGTAGGGTATGCTTCAGTTTCAACCTTCGTTATTACTACCGATTGACTTAGCAGAGGGATAGGAAGTATGTAAAATAAAATAAGTAAAGAAAATTTCATACTTTTCCGACTTTTGTACATCTATTATTTATATAGACACATGAAACCTTAAAACGTCTCAAAAAAAGTAAAGTTTTTTCTAATCGCGAAATTCACCGCACCCTAAAAACTTTTCTCCATTTACTCGAATTATTACTTGAAATGTTTCAGTTTTTTCTTTTACATAGTTGTGGCATTCTCTTTCTAATATGTTAAATTCCAATAGGATATCACCGTCCTGATGTTTGTGTAGAGTTTCAGTATATTTCTCATCACCCATATTATACACTATCTCTTTATCCATTCCTTTCATTGAAAATCTAACATCTTTTTCTTTAGAGATAGATAAACTCCACATAGGATTATCACCTGATGCACTGAAAGATTGGTCTATATTTTCGCTACAACTGAATAATAATATTATACTAATTACTAATAGAATTGCTTTTTTCACTTTAAACTTCCCCGCTTAATAATACTGCTTTTATTAATTCATCTAAATCACCATCCATTACAGATGTAATATCTGAAGTTTTATATTCTACTCTTGCGTCATTTACCATAGTATATGGTTGGAACACATAAGAGCGGATTTGGCTACCCCATTCTATCTTTTTCTTAGCTCCTTCTATTTTCGCTTTTTCTGCTTCTTCTTCTTCCATTTTTTTCTTATAAAGTGCAGATTTCAGCATTTTCATAGCTAGCTCTCTGTTTGCTAATTGTGATCGTTCCTTCTGACAAGCTACTACTATGCCTGATGGCTTATGTCTTAGACGAACAGCGGTCTCGACTTTATTGACGTTTTGTCCACCTTTTCCACCAGCTCTAAACGTGTCTAACTCTACATCGGCAGGGTTGATTTCTATTTCCACATCATCTTCTACTTCGGGGTATATGTACACACTAGCAAATGATGTATGTCTTCTAGCATTGGAATCGAAAGGGGAGATTCGGACTAATCTATGAACACCGTTTTCTGCTTTCAGATACCCGTAAGCGTAATTACCTTCAATTTGAATTGTGGCAGATTTCAGACCGGCTACTTCACCTTCTTGCTCATCGAGTAATCTTGTGGTAAATCCTTTTCTTTCTGCCCATCGCAAATACATTCTAAGCAACATATCGGCCCAATCGCAGGCCTCAGTACCACCTGCACCCGCGTTTACTGTAAGTATAGCATTGCTTTGGTCATCATTACCCGAAAGCATATTAATAACTTCTAGTTCATTAACAGTCTTAATTGCTTTGTTGAGCTCTTTTTCTATATCATCTGACAAACTTTGGTCAGATAGCTCATCTGCAAGACTTACCATAGCTTCTGTATCATCTACTGTACTAATAGCGGCATAATAAGTATCTATCCAGTTCTTTCTATCAGATAGCTGTTTCATTACACGCTTGGCATTATTCGAATCATCCCAAAAACCAGGTGACTCCGACATGTCCTTTAACTCCTTTAGTTCCTTCTCTTTGACCTCTACGTCAAAGATACCTCCTAAGCTGTTCTACTTTTTCTTTTAACTTTCTTAACTCTTCTTTTTGAACATCAAACATGTTTTTCTCGTAATATGATTAGGTATAAAGTGTAATTTAGTGTATTTGTTGCCTTTTAAAAAGGATTGTTGTTGAAAACTAATCAACGATTTTTTATTCTAAAACTTGAAAACGTTAAATTGTAATTTTATATTACATTTATCGCAGCAAATAATAGAAATAAATACTCGTCTATAAAATACCTAAGGACAAAAGATTGCAAAAAATTGTAACTGTTTCCTATAAAAAAGGTCTATATATAAAAGAGAAAAACCAATAAGGTGAAATAAAATGGAAGGAAATTTTTCAAGTAGGGTCAACGACGTAATCAAGCTAAGTAGAGAGGAAGCCCTCCGTCTAGGTCATGACTACATCGGTACCGAACACCTTCTGCTAGGAATAATCAGAGATGGCGAAGGAATCGCAGTCAAAGTTCTTAGGAATTTGGATGTGGATTTGTATAAGCTTAAAAAAGGTATAGAAGAGACTGTCAGGCCTAGTGGCTCGACTATTACTTCGGGGAATATACCACTGACTAAGCAAGCAGAAAAAGTTCTAAAAATCACATATCTAGAAGCTAAACTATACAAATCTCAAAAGATTGGAACTGAACATTTGCTACTTTCTTTACTAAGAGATGAAGAAAATATAGCAGCTCAAATATTAGAGCAATTCAATGTAAATTACGATTTGGTAAGAAACGAATTAGATAGTATTATCAAAGGTGAAAAACCCTCTGATAGTAGCGAATCTTCGTACATACCACGTAAAGCTGAAAAAACAACTCAATCTAAACAGAAAGAAAGAGTTAAAACTCCTGTGTTGGATAATTTTGGTCGTGATTTGACTAAAATGGCGGCTGAAAAGAAGCTAGATCCAGTGATTGGGAGACAAAAAGAAATAGAAAGACTGTCTCAAGTACTTTCCCGTAGAAAGAAGAACAATCCTGTTCTTATTGGTGAGCCAGGTGTAGGTAAAACAGCTATTGTTGAAGGTCTTGCCCTGCGTATTGTACAGAAGAAAGTATCTCGAGCATTGTACGAAAAGCGTATTATCACATTAGATATTGCTTCGTTAGTAGCTGGTACAAAGTACCGTGGCCAGTTCGAAGAGAGAATGAAGGCAGTTATCAATGAATTAGAAAAAGCTGATGACGTTATACTATTCATTGATGAGATACACACTATCGTAGGTGCCGGTGGAGCTTCTGGTTCACTTGACGCATCGAATATGTTCAAACCAGCATTAGCTAGGGGAGACATACAGTGTATAGGAGCTACTACTTTAGATGAGTACAGAGAGAACATAGAGAAAGACGGTGCACTAGAGCGTAGATTCCAGAAAATATTGGTTGAGCCACCTTCTGCACTAGAAACTCTTAAAATAATTGAAAAAATAAAAGATGCTTATGAAAAGCATCACCATGTTATATATACAGATGATGCTATACAAACTGCTGTCCGCTTAGCTGATAGATATATCTCGGAAAGAAATTTCCCTGACAAAGCTATTGACATCATAGATGAAGCTGGTGCGAAAGTGCATCTGGAGAATATTGACGTTCCTATTAGTGTGATCAATCTTGAAAAAGAGATTAAGAAGATTAACGAAGAGAAGAACGTTGTAGTCAAAAAGCAAAATTTCGAAGAAGCTGCTAGATTACGTGATTTGGAGAAAAATAAACAGCAAGAGCTAATAACTGCCAAAGAAGAATGGGAAAAACAATCAGATAAACTTGTATTCCCAGTTACAGAATCTGACATTTCGGATGTTGTATCGATGATGACTGGTGTACCAGTGTCTAGAGTAGCCGAATCAGAATCACTAAAACTTCTTTCATTAGCTGATGAACTAAAAGGTGCTGTAGTAGGACAAGAGCAAGCTATTGAACATTTAGCTAAAGCTATCAGAAGAGCAAGAGCTGGACTTAAAGATCCTAAACGACCTATCGGTTCATTTATGTTCTTAGGCCCAACTGGCGTTGGTAAAACTGAGCTTGCTAAATCGCTTTCAAAGGCTATGTTCGATACGGAAGACGCTATCATTCGTATTGATATGAGTGAGTATATGGAGAAATTCTCTGTATCTCGTTTGGTAGGTTCACCTCCGGGCTATGTTGGCTATGAGCAAGGTGGTCAGCTAACTGAGAAAGTTAGAAGAAAGCCATACTCTATCATATTACTAGATGAGATAGAAAAAGCTCACCCTGATGTTTATAATATCTTACTACAAGTGTTTGATGATGGTATTTTGACTGATGGATTAGGTAGAAAGATTGACTTCAAGAATACTATTATTATCATGACTTCTAACGCTGGTACTAAAGATTTGAAACCAGGTGGTAGAATCGGATTTACTGATATAGAATCAGAGAATGACTACGAAGAACTGAAAAGCTCTATAGAAGAGTCAACTAAGTCTATATTTAGCCCAGAGTTCATAAATAGAATTGATGATTTCATTATCTTCCGTAAGCTGACTAAAGAAAATATCAAAGAGATTATTGATATACAATTAAAGTTAGTTCAAGAAAGAATGAACTTACACGAAATGACTTTAGAGATCAATGATGCCGCGAAAGATTTCATAGTTGAAAAAGGATTCGATGAAAAGTATGGTGCTAGACCATTAAAACGTGCATTGCAAAAGTACGTAGAAGATGAACTTGCAGATGAAATACTCAAGGGGAATCTACTGAATGGTGCTGTAGTCAAAGTTCAATTCGACAAGAAAAATGAGAAATTGAAATTCAAATTTGTTGGTGGCGAGAAGAAAATCGACGAAAAAGAATTGCTAAAACCAGAGTTGGATGTCGATGATGAGGTAGATGATAACCCAGAAATCAACATAGACGAGGATGTTAGTAACAACTAAGGTCACCTCAATGAATTAATTTATTTAAAGGGCTGTTCATTTTATATGTGCAGCCTTTTTTTTGTTGTCGACGTTAAATATATGAAGCGTAGCGTCCCGTTAGAGTGCTACGCTTCATATACTTTGTTTCAAGCTTTTATTTCTATTTCTTTTCCATTATCCTCCTCATTAAAATCCCAAACAATAGATTTTAATATTTTTGCATCTTCTGGAAGTTCGTTCTCAAATTTTTTCCAATTATACAATTCTAACTTTCTAGGCATTTCAACTAAGCCACTTATTGCATCGCATAAAGCATCCCAATTTTCTCCGTAGAATCCCGGAAACCTAAGTTTCTCCCAGAACAATTGGTGCAAATGCTTATTACTAACTATTTGCCCCATATCAATAGATTTAAACTTGGTATTTGTTATTTCTGAAAGTTCCTTTTTTACAGTTTCCAGAAGTTCATGTTTATAACTACCAATCAATGCAAGTTGCTTTTTTAATGCGTCTTTGTTCCAATTACCATATTCCGACTCAACTGGACAGTTATCTAAGTCACTCTCAAATCCCACTCCCAATCTAACCGAAATCAAAGGCCATTTTATTCGTTCTTCTTGTTCAAGGTAAAGTTGTCTTAATTTTTGTGTCGCTAAAACTGTTTCAATTTCATCGTTTAGAATTTCTGTTAAAAGATTAATAGTTCTCCATTTCTCATATTCTTGCCAGTCTAAAAACAAATCAACTAATTTTGCTATGTAAGCTTTTAAATCTCCTGTTTTGAAAGCAAAAGAAATAAGGTTTACATAATGGTCTTCTGTAAGCTCCTTTTCAAGCTCTTTCGTTTCATATACCCAGTTTTCAAGTTCTTCCTTTTCAATATCACCATTTAGGAATTCATAAAACTTGATTCTATTCGGATTTACTTTGTTCATTCTAATTGCTTGTAACGTTTATATAAACTCAAAATACAAAAAATTTTATTTAATTAAACCCCCACTTTTGTTAAAAGCACAAATAGGACCGCACAATAATTTGAACAGACATTATTTGTTATAACTATTCTGGAAAAAATGAAAAACATATAAGTTTGATGTTAAAATAGTAACCTCAAAAGTCGTTGTCACTCAAAATGTAAGAAATATGAGAGACAAAGTGAAAACACTTGGCTTTTTTAGTTAATATTTCGAGAATTGTGAGCGACAAAATAAGTACGTACGGAATCTGAATAGAGCCTGACTAACTGTAACGTAAGACCGTCAGTTACGGGTTAATATGCGTTAATTTTCGGTTTAGCACAGACTTTAGCAATTCCAATGTGGATTCGTACGAAGTCGAATCATCCTTATTTGCTATATACATTTTTGTGTGCTGGCTTATTTTTCCAAATATTCTACTTTAAAATTTTGAACTAAAGAATCAGTGGTCAATTCAATCATTAATATCTTTGTTTCGACTGGGTCAATGTCCCAACCGTAATCTTCCAATAACGTGTAAC
>JAUHXN010000438.1 GCA_030426865.1 bacterium
TCAGGAGATTTTCGGTGATGTCCTTAATCTGTTACGATCATTTAATAGAAAGCATATCAGAAAATATGATGTGCAATTTCGAAGTTTTTTTCAAAAAACTAAAACGGCGTTTAAAGCGTTCCAAGAACTTTACAAATGCAGAAATGAAAACTTTGAATTGTTCTTAGCTATGGTTTCAGTAATGGACCGGAAATGTGTTGACTTTATTATCAATGAATATTCTAAAAATAGGATTTCAGATCAGGATATATTCCGAATTCGAAACTGCTTGGTGGACAATTCTAGGGAACTACAAAACTATTTCTATGAAGAAATAAACAGACTATCTAATAACAAATTTCAGTTTCCTAAAGTCAGAGACTGGGATCAGGAAAAAAAGGACAGAAATTATAATGATTTAGATTTGCTCTTGAATCGTGAAAGTTTTCTTCAGGAGGTAAGAAGTATATATGAGAATGAAAATCAAACCATATTCAGCAAGGAGGAGCTATGGGATTATAAGAAAGAAAATTTGAGAGATGAGAATCTAAAACATGATGTAGTTATAAGATTACTAAGAGATCTTGCGAAAAACAGTGACTTGGATTTATCTACCGTAGAAACCTTCTTGAATGATGATAGTAAATGGGAGTGGTTTGTTATAGGTACTCTCATAGATTATGATTCTAATTATGTTCACATTGAATTAAGACCAAAAGAAATTGAGTTCATTAAGTCTTGGTGCGGTAAATACATTGATAAAGCAGATTTTATTTCAGCAATAAAACTGAATCCCCAAGGAACAGTAACATATAGATATCTGGAGAACTATATCGCTTATTTCACAAAAAGATTTCAAATAATTTGGTCAGAGCCCATCATGCTAGACTTACTATTCGTTGACTGGCATGGAATACCAACTAGGAGAGCCGAATTTAATGAGAATCAAATTTTAAATAGGTTAGGGCCGTATATCGTCGAATCCGTAGGTCTAGAAGTCGCTAGGATAAGACTAGTTGAAAACTTAAAGGCTGATAAGCTTAATATTCCAGATGTCTTGGTAAGACATTATGAAACTTGTAGGGATTATCAAATCAAAGAGGCTCTCCCTTTTCTGTACAAAGAATTCTTTAAAAATACTCTATCAGAATATGACAAACGAAGGGGGCTTGAATGGTATTTTGAATTGGGCGGAGATGTCAATTTAATGGAAGAAATTATCGAACGGGTACAACCTGAGGTTAAATGGGATCTGATAGATTTATTATTAAATTATGGTTCTAACAAAGTAATTCTGTATCTCTTAAAAACCATTAGAAAAAGATCTATTTCTGAAACGGAAAAACTGAAAGCTGCGGAATATCTTATGAGACGCGATAAAATTCAAGGATTGAAGTTTATCCACAGGTATATAAAGGCTTATCGAAGGTTCCCGGAAATCTACTTTCCCAGAGAACAACTTATTCAAAGTACTGATGAAGAAGCATTGGATATCTTGCTTGGAATATTTTCCATTACATGTGGTCCGAATTTTATAAGTAACAACAGAGATAATAAAGAGCACGATGTTCTTTACTGCATAATGAATAT
>JAUHXN010000139.1 GCA_030426865.1 bacterium
TTTGATCTGTGCTTAATAAAGCATTGCAAATATCATTATATTCATATTTAAAATGCTTTCTATTGCTTCTACTTAATGAAGAAACACAAATATTGGATCTTAATTCGAACAAAGAAGTATGCCAATGAGTTCCATGATGAGCTGAAATAATTATATCATATATTAAATTTCTATTCTTTTTTAATTCTTCCATTATAAAGGGCAATTCCGTTTCTTCAAGATCTCCTAGAAACAATATGTTATCGTCTTGTCTAAAAACGAGTGATAGACTATTAGCAGCTTTACGAATAGTAGTATTAGCAGATTTTATTAACTCTGTATTGGAATAAGGTTCAGCTAAAGAATTATTATTATCTGAAATTCTAACTAGACATTCCAAATAATTATCGCTATTTACATTCTCATCTTGAATATTTCTATATATTCTACTCAAATATTTATCTTTCTCGGCTACTAATTCAAACGCTTCTATAGCATTAACAATTGAAGTATTTATTTCATCATTATCTATTACTTTAGGCGGCCATAAAACCTCATACTTTGTTTTATCACATTCAAAGACATCTCCTTTAAAGAGTGGTAGTACTTTTAGGTTTTGATTATTATTAATTAGTTTAATGATTTGATAAATATATGGGTTTACATTATTTAGATACACATTCCATGCAAGAATTATTTTCAAAAAATTCTCTGAATTGAAGAGCCTTGGCATTCCAGGATGATAAAAATGCTCTATATTTGAAAACGTGTTGCGGGAATATCTTCGTTTCAAAAATCCATTGTAATGGTCATAATGCAAATGTGATAAGAGAAAAGAACCATTGTGAATTCGGTATCTATCTAAATTCCTTGAACCACCATAATCTACAGTAAGTTCGCTGTTACTATCTTCATCTATTTTGAAATGTAGACCATGACCTACATCTACAACTCTTAAAGTATTCATTTTTCTCATATTAAATTGCTAAATATTAAACTTATTTTACACTATTAATTCGAATCACATTTAATATAATTAAATACAGTATTTTGTAGCCAACATTATATATTTAATTAAATGTATAATCAAAACCCACTGATAGACTAAAGCTATTCAAAGTTGTACCTCCAAAATCCTCTGGATTGATTTCACTATATTCAGGTAAGTTAACCTTATTTGTTAGTCTTATTTCTTATCTTTCTTCTTCATTCGGTCTTATCTGTTGTGATTTTATATTTACATTATATTAAGGCAAAATAAACCAGTTAAAGGTGTAATATTCAATTAGTGTTGAATAAATGGGAGCGTAATCTAACTAGCAGCCAGTATCTACATTGTAAATGTATATCCAATAGCTATAAATACACTATTATTAAACTCTTCATGATAAATATTATCTGGTTTTACTAACATCTGTTCATCTAATGAATAAGCGTTGCTTAATGTTCTAGTATACCCCCCTATAAAACCACCATCAATAGTAAACTTATGAGCTTTTCCAATTGAAATACCCCCACCTAACAATAATCTCGGTTTTATATTATCACTAAAGCCCATACCAATTCCCAAAGTCCCATGTATACCAAGTAAATATTCTTTCCAAATAATTCCTCCAATTTTTAACATTGCTGCAGTACCATATTCACTATCTAAAGAGTTCTCTTCTACAATTTGGAATTGTGAAATCGTATCTATTTTTGATTCTTTTACCGTATATTCATTAGTAGAAAGGTTAGAACGATAAAGTGAAAAGCCAATAGTCCAGTACCATTGACTTGGATTAGGATAACGTAATTTCATGTTATAAGCAGCTGTATTAAAGTCTTCAGATTTTGGTATTATTTCAAGAATAATATCAGAGTATTCTTCCCTGAATTGCAAGGGTAGACTATAGTAACAATTATTCTTATTTAACAGAGCAATATTTTTAATCAATTTAAGAGCATTGTCTGAATTAACTAAATTTATAACACTTTCTATAGCTACTACTGCAGCAGTATCTTTTGATTTTGAGTACTTTAAATGGAGTTCTAATAATTTATTTCTATACTCATTCATATTAGTAAGTATTTGTTTAGTTGAATCTACTGATTCTATCTTATAGTCATTATTTATTATATCATAATATTTTAATTCAAGTTCGAATAAGTACTTTATTATTTCTGTTTTCAATTCTTCATAATCTTTATACTCCCCAATAAGGTTATTCTTATCAGAATTTCCTTTTGAAGGTATAGATATACCTGTAAATCCTAAAAGACCTTTAAAATCTATTTCTTTAGATATCACAGTATCCGTTTTATTTATAACAATATTCCATCTATTTAGATTAATATTACATACATTTATATAATAAAAATCCCCTTCATTTAACTTTCCATTAGGTAGCTCTAAGCACTTAGTTTCAAAATCTAAATTAAACGAATTTTTTGATTCTCGACAGGGACTTTCTTCTATACATTTGCAACAATCTACCTTCTTTCGGCTATCTTTACTTGTTGGATCTTTATCATTTGAATATAAAAGTCCATTAATTAATATCATTAAGATTATTACATATCTCATCTCCCACTCTCCCATTAAATACAAAAAAATATTTTACTAACTAATCAGGCAAACTCACTGTGAATTCTGCACCTTTGCCTTTGCCTTGGCTGTTGGCTTCTATTGTACCTGAGTATTTGTCTATTATCTTTCTGCTAAGGTAAAGTCCAAGTCCAGTTGTGCTTTCACCTATAGTCCCCTTACTTCTTACTTTCGTGAACCTTTCGAATATTAAATCTTTGTTTTCTATTGTAAACCCTACGCCTCTGTCTATCTTTTTTAATATTCAATCACTGATCTCTAGGCTTACTCAGGCACTACTTTCGGAAAATATATCCATTCACCATCTTTCGATTGTTCATAAGAAACAGTTTGGATTAACCTATTTTCTTTATCATAGAGATAAACTTTATCACCAGAGTTTAAAAGTTGAGCCGTTTTGTCTGAAGTATAAACAACAGACCCACAGTTCTCAAATGTAGGACTTGGTTTTGATTCTGAATTAAGTTTAGCCAATTCCCATTTTATCTTTTCATCGTCTAGTATGTAATAAGAAGAGAAGTCAGTTTCAGATAATAAGAAACTTTTGATTTCAAACTTTTCATTATAATCATCTTCTCCTTGTGGGTTAGGGAGTAATGCTACTATCCTCACATATGTACCTTCTAATCCATCTGGCATAGAGTTGATTTCTAAACATTCATCAAGTACTAAATCTTTAGTAGGTAAATCATCACTAAAAGATATTAGTATTAAAAATGCTAGTAATAAAAGTGATTTTTTCATTATAACTTTCTCTTCTTTACTTTAGTGGTATCATTAACTATTGTATCTAATTCAGCTTTCACTTTAGGTTCTTTCTTCAGCAGAGTATAACAAATGCCACAAGTTCCACCTTCCTTAGCACAATGCTTACATCCACTACAGCTCTTACAAGCAGTACAAGTCTTAGTTCCTGAACAACCTCTTCTTCCTGAGTATAATTCAGATGTCGAGAATACAAGTAACATTGATATTACTAAAAGTATTGATAGTATGTTTTTTTTCATTAAACTTCTCTGTTTTAAAATTTATTGATTTTTAACACTATTTAGAACTGATTTACCTTTAACTGTAAGTTTATATAAACCAACTTGCTCAGCCTTATGTGGAATTACCGTTTTGAATAGTATCCCTTCATATATTTTATAAATCCGAATCTCATTTTCATCTTCTAGTTCAAGAGTATTTGTTTCCTCTATCTTTTTTAATATCTTGTTTATAATCTCTCGATTCATTTCGAGACTCCGAGTTTATTTACTTTTCAAGCCAATATCTAATTAAAGAATTGTCAAAATATTCACCTTTTTTATCTGCTATGTATAGCTTCTCTTTCTCTTCTTTAAAATACTTAACCCCGACCATTAGTAGTAATAAGTCATTAGCTCTACTAGAATCAACATTAAGCTCTTGCTGAATCTCTTCAAGCAGTTCATCTTTCATAACGAATCCACCTATACCATACTTCTGTACGGCATGTTGGTGGAAAACGTCTGTTTGGAATTTTGTTATCATAATTACTACTCAATTACAACTTTAACCGCTTTTTCCTCTGTTCCATGTTTTATATTTATTAAGTATATACCTGGTTGAGCATTGGAGCAGTCCCATATTAAATTGCCATAATGGTTTGCTTGTTTTACTAAGCTTATCTTATCAAAAGCATCTATTTTCTTACCTGTTATATCATATATCTTTATATCATCTGTTGAATAAAGATATTTTTTATACGTTAATTAGCTCTTGAATAAACCAGTTGTAGCCTGAAGGAATCTTCTGACCATAAAAATATTGTTTCCCTCCAATAGCGAATGGGAACTGTACAGCATAAGGGTATTTCCAAAATCCACTTTGTAGCTCATGGCCCATAGTACCATCACTATTAAGTTGTTGAATAAACCAATACTCGCTATCTAAATTTTGTCCATAGAAATATTGATTCCCGTTTATATTATAAGGAAATTGGGCTCCATAAGCATTATTCCAATTCCCATGATCGGTTTCTATCCCCATTTTACCATCAGGTAATAACTCTTGGATAAACCAGTTCTTTTCATTTAGATTTTGTCCATAAAAGAAAACTCTTCCTCCAACAGTAAATGAGAATTGTACTGCATAAGCGTATTCCCAAGTCCCATTATCAGTTTCAGCACCCATTTTACCATCAGGTAATAACTCTTGGATAAACCAGTTCTTTTCATTTAGATTTTGTCCATAAAAGAAAACTCTACTTCCAACAGTAAATGGAAATTGAATAGCATAAGCAAATTTCCAAGTCCCATTATCTGTTTGAGCACCCATTTTACCATCAGGTAATAGCTCTTGGATAAACCAGTTTTTACCACCAGTATTTTGTCCATAGAAAAAAGTACGCCCACCTACTTCAAAGGAGAACTGAGCCTCATAAAAATATTTCCAAGTTCCATTGTCGGTTTCAGCACCCATTTTACCATCAGGTAATAACTCTTGGATAAACCAATAACAGTTTTTTTCATTTTGTCCATAAAAATATTGTTTCCCACCAACTGTAAATTGAAACTGAGTCGCATATGGGTTATTCCAAGATCCATTATCAGTTTCCGAACCCATTGGAACAATAATACCTGAGTAAGCAGCAAATAATCCAGTTTTACTCTTATCTTCATCTGAAAGATCGCCCCATCCTTGATAAGCCCCTGCACCTAACTTTTTACTATTATCTGCTTTCCAACGCATAGTCCAAACTTCTTCACCTTCTGGTATTCCTCTCCAACCAATTGCTGGTGCAGGATAATGCATTACCGACTTTAAATCATAAGGCGTTAAGTTATTACTACTTCCATCTTTTCTGAAATCTGGAGCGTTTACACCTCCTTGTATATGGTTCCATTCCATATTGATATAAATGTCTCTATCACTTCTAGATTGTTCATGTATTAGCCCTAAGGTGTGCCCCAATTCATGTAGACCAATGTAACCATTATTTATAATAACTGTCTGTTCTCCACCTTGCATTCCTATGGCGCTATTGCTAGTACCATCTGCTTTTTTTATTAGAATGTAATTAGGTTCATTAACTCTCTCTACAAAAGATACTCCAACAGCAGATTCCCATTTATTCATTGCACTTCGTACTTCACTCTTAAATGGGTAGCCTGATTCAAATATGTACGGAATCCTTCGATAAGACCAAAGTTTTGGGTTGTCCATAATTGCTGACATAATTATTACCTCTTTAAGTTAATTGATATTCTACTAAATTTATTTACATTTAATCAAGTAAAATGATATATAGCATTAATTTTTTCGTTTCAACCTATACCAAACTTCTGTATGGCATGTTGGTAGAAAATGTCTGTCTGGAATTTTGTTTTCATAATTACTACTCAACTACAACTTTAACTGCTTTTTCCTCTGTTCCATGTTTTATGTTTATTAGGTATATACCTGGTTCAGCATTGGAGCAGTTCCATATTAAATTGCCATAATGGTTTGCTTGTTTTACTAAGCTTATATTATCATAAGCATCTATTTTCTTACCTGTTATATCATATATACTAATGTCTTCTGTTGTCATTGGCAAATTTATATCCCAAAAGAAAAGTACTTTAACCTCCGATTTTGCAGGATTAGGGTAAGGGGGATAAGTGTAAAGATAATTTCTTTCAATTTCTGATTCTATCGAGGATTTGACTATTCTGAAATCAGAAAGCTTTGCTCTCCAATTACCAAATAAAGTATCGAAACTTTTCCAACTATCGCCAAAGTCGTTAGACAAATATATACTTGTATCGGTTGAAGTAAACATTACATTATCATTTTGATTAAAGACTTGTACTAATCCTATGTCAGAAAAGAATTCTGAATCTAATCTAATCCATTCGTTATTTTGGAATTTATATGCGACTTTTATTTCGGAAAAATTTATTAAATATAATTCATCGTCAAAACTAAATATAAAATTTGATGATGTGTTTTGATAATGACTCTCTGCTCTTCCACCAATATTTGAGAATGAGACTAAGGGTACAATAAACATTATTATATATAAAACATTTTTCATTACATAATTCACTTTTATAGGTTACATTTTGTGTGATATAAATAACAATAACTTACCTTTCCTTCTACTGTGGGAAGATCGACGAGCATATCTTCTAGTGTAACGAACCCACCAACATACCATACTTCTGTATGGCTTGCTGGTGGGAAACGTCTTTTTGTATTTTAGTTATCATTAAAATTGCTTTACTAGAAATATTACTTTTTACAACATAGTAAACTTCTGTTTTGCTCTTTTGCATTGGGAATGTAATTGTAAAAATAGTCTGCTAAGCTATGGTACTGAAGCACAATTATTTTAGTACAAACTAATATTTTGAAATTTAATCCGTTTTTAAATCTATCCAAAATTAAATACTACATTTGAGTTATTTGTCTGTAAATAGCATTTAGCAACAGACACTGCCTTTTTTCCCAGATTTGAAATATTTATTAATAGTAATAAAAATAATTTATGATTGCATTCTCAATGCAATAGAATTATTAAAGAAATCATTAAATTTTGCACTTGCATTCTCAATGCAATAGAAAAACTATTTTTATAATTAGTTTAATGTTGGATTCATGAGTAATATCGAAGAAAGAAATCGGTTAGTAGAAATATTAAAGAAGACTGGGCTAAGGAAAGGAGAGTTCGCCAAAAAAATAGAAGTTTCGCATCAAGCATTAAATTTCTATCTAAACGGCAACAACGATTTCCAGGTAATCACAAGGAAACTATCTAAATTTGGATTAAGTATTGATTGGTTATATACAGGTAAAGGTGAACCAACTTTTCAGCCTGATGTCTTCGAAGATAATTTTGGTGTAATGAGTGTTCATGACGAATCTAAACAAAAACTAAGAATAATTCAATGGATTCAAGCTAACTAT
>JAUHXN010000439.1 GCA_030426865.1 bacterium
AGAAAATATTAAACTAATTCTTGGTCTTTATAAAATGGACAATCAAAACACACCTAGAATAGGTGATGAGTTAGTGAAAAATTCAATAGACTATATACCTGAAGCTCATTGTTATCTTAAAATTGGAGATAAAAGAGTAGATATTACCACGGAGAGTTCTAGTTTCACGAAAATAGAGAAATCTCTAATAAAAGAAATTGAAATTCAACCAAATCAAGTTTCAGAATTCAAAGTCAATTACCATAAAAACTACCTTAAAGATTGGATTTCCGAAAATAATATAAGCTATAACTTCAATGAATTATGGGCTATAAGAGAGAAATGCATAAAAAACATAGAAAATAGCAATTAAATTACATTTTCTTGTCCCAATTCTAAAAAGCAAATCGTTATATTAGTGTAATCGAAATTTTTATAACAATACTTAAGAGGTAATACGATGAACCAATATTTATTAATCTACAGAAATGATGTAAGCCAGGAATTCAATCCTAGTCCAGAGCAAATGCAGGCAATAATGGAACAATGGGGTGCTTGGCATGAAGATCTAGCAAAAGAAGGGCGTTTAGTAGCATCTGAAGCTTTGCAAACATCAGGTAAGGTACTTGCACCTGACAATGTAGTTACAGACGGTCCTTATGTAGAAGCTAAAGAATTAGTTGGTGGATTTACACTTATTAAAGCTGAGTCAATGGAAAAAGCTATCGATTTAGCAAAAGGTTGTCCACTTCATGCTGGTGGTGAAAAGATAGAAGTAAGAGAAGTAATGAAGTTTGAATTTTAATATAACTCTACATCTGAGTAATTTCAAACCCAATAATCAATAATTATTGGGTTTTTTGTTATATTTGCTAAACTAATACGTATTAATAATATCCGAATTAACAAAGTTAAGATTATGGAAACAATAAGAATAGATATTTTGAACCCAAAGGCCTTAAAGCTCTTGAACAATCTTGCTGATTTGAACTTGATTCGAATTAAAAGTAATGATGATGATTTGTCGAAACTAATTAAGAAAATCAGGAGCAACTCTAAGGAAGAAATCACTTTAGAAAATATTACTAAAGAAGTAGAAGCTGTAAGGCAGTCTCGAAATGCCAATTAAAAGAGTAATTCTTGATACAAATTTATGGATTAGTTTCCTTATAAATGATTCATATAAAGAAATTGACCATCTAATTAAAAGTGATCAGATAAAATTAATTTTCTCAATTGAATTATTAGATGAATTCATCGAAGTTGTAAATAAACCAAAATTTAATAAATACTTCAAAGATGATGATATAATACAATTACTTAACATGTTTGATGAGTATGCAGTTCTTGTTGAGGTTAAATCAAATTTAGATTTATGCCGAGATAAGAAAGATAATTTTCTTTTAAATTTGGCAAAAGACTCCAAATCCGATTATTTAATAACTGGCGATTTAGACTTATTGATTCTAGAAAGAATAGATAATTGTAAAATAATCCAATACTCCAATTTCCTAAAAGAAATGAACTAAAAGTAAACACGAATATACCGCCCAATAATCAATAATTATTGGGTTTTTTTG
>JAUHXN010000440.1 GCA_030426865.1 bacterium
ATACGAAGTACAAGTACGTAGTAAATGTTCAGACGGATCAAATTCAGCTTATAGTGCCTCTTCAACTTTTACTACTCCAGCAGTTACTATTACTTATTGTTCTTCAAAAGGGAACAGTGTTTCTGATGAATATATTGGAAGAGTACAATTAGGAACTATTGATAATAGCACAGGAGGAGGAAATGGTTATTCAGACCATACAGCTATCTCAACAAATTTAGCAAAAGGAACCTCTCATACTATTACTATTACACCAACATGGACAGGAACAACATATAACGAAGGATATGGTGTTTGGATTGATTATAATCAAGATGGATATTTAGACCTGTTTCTTAATAAAGAATGGTCAGGAACATTAAATAGCTCTCGTGTATATTTGAATGATAATCTAGAATTTTCTCAATATATTTTAATAAATGAAGGGATTGAATTTAATCCAGGTTCATTATTCTATGAAAGCCATGATAGAATAGAGTATGTTGATATTAATGATGATAGTCAAATTGATTTTGTCTTCTTCAATAATGATAGGGTAGGTTTATTAGAAAGAGGATTAGGGAATGAGTTTAATTCTAAAATAATATCTGATTCTAAAGGGGATATAGAGGTATGTGATTTTGATTCTGATGGTGATATTGATATTATTGGAAGAAATGTGTGGTTTGAGAATTTAGGTAACCTTAATTTTGATTGGCTTTCTTTAAACGATAAAGATAATTTCATTCAAAACTATTCAATTAGTTGTGGAGATATAAACAACGATGGAGACCAAGACATTTTAATAAATAGAGATTATTTTGATATTGAGAATTCTCAAATTGTGGATGTCATTCAAATAAATACTATTTTAAATAATTCAAAATTAATAGATTTTGATAATGATAATGATTTGGATGTTTTAGGTTATAATTTCAATATGATGTTAAAATTTAAAAATAATTCCGATGGAAGTTCATTTATTTTGGAAACATTGTTTGATGGGATGTCTTATCAAAGTAGCGAAGATGAATATTATTTTATAACTGATATAGATGATGATGATGACCTCGATTTTATATTATCCTATTTGAGTTCAACATCCATTCAGTTAAATGAAGATGGTTTATTCACAGAATTAGATATTGGTCTTAATTTTTTAGCGAGTTTTAATACATTTTCAGCTATTGACATGAATAATGATGGTTTTGTCGATATAGTGGGTAGTCAATTTAGCGATTTATCTGTTTTTTATAATGATGGTAATAACAATTTTAATGAAGTTAATATTACGGATGACAATTTAGTCTATATATCGCCGACTTTAAGTGATATGGATGAAGACGGAGATGAAGATATTATTACTTGGGATAAAAGTAACAAAAGAACTGTGATATTCTTGAATGATAATGGTATTTACTCGAAACATAATGTTGGGGATTATATATCTCCATACTACTTAACTGAAGCACCGACTTATAAAATAAAAGATTTTGATAATGATTCAGATAAGGATATTTTATTGTCTTACAATGACTTAATAATTATTTATGAGAATAATTTAAACAACTTATCAGTTA
>JAUHXN010000140.1 GCA_030426865.1 bacterium
CAAGGGTAGCAGTGGCACGTCGTCCTTCATAAAGTAGGTAATCACCTCTGATACCAGCTAGAGTTTTAGTTGCTATTTGGAATACGTCTTGTTGTTCATATTCGACCTTCAGATTCGCCCCTGGCGCAGATGCTGAAGGGTTTCTAAGTGTCAAAGTACCTGAAAAATAATCGACAACATAGTCTTGGAATTCTCTTAATTGGCGACCATCTAAGAAAACCCTTACACTACCCGGAGCTAAATTAAATGCTCCTAAAGATATCTTTCCTGCTGCTCTACCTGATACCTCACCAGCTATTATAAATCTATTTCTAGCTGTATTTCTCTCTGCAACTACTCGAACAGTGTCATAAATGTCAGAGAAAATGTATTGGTCTGCCAATGCTGGTGAACCTTGTTTCTCGAAATAATCTATTAGCCCATCTCTAAATGGCTCTACCGAAGGAAATGTAATCTCACCCGTTTGCTGATTAAAGAAAGGAGATCCAGCTGTTTTGTCAAACTCTCCATCTGGCTGTGCTAAACCAGAGGTATTAGTCCTATCAACCCCAAGGATTGTAACTAATTTATCTGGTGCATTAGGTAGTACATCTGTCGAATCATTATCTTGGTTTATATACCATAGGTTGATTGTAGTCTCATCTAAATTCACATTAGTATTACCAATTGAATAAATATTTTTCATTTGTCTCGACCAAAGTGTATCAAACCCAGGTTGCATATTTGGCACAGAAACTAACTTAAGAATTAAAGTATCTTTTACTCCAACCGAATTGCTAAATGCACCATGATAAAGATCATCTTCAGCAGAAGGTGTAAGTCCCTCAGTGATATAAGACACAGCATACTTCCTATCTTCCCTTAGGTTTCTAATAGTCAAAGTACCTAAATTTCTGTCAATTATAAATTGATTCGTATCTAATTTCTCGAACCTACCACGCTCAACGATACCCGTTTGTATAGCGACATTTGGGTTATTAATTGCTGGGTTATTTATAAAATTCAAGGGATTGTTTTCAGGTTCTAGGTTTGCGTATGCAATTAC
The DNA here is from genome assembly GCA_030426865.1 of bacterium. Taxonomy (GTDB): domain Bacteria; phylum Bacteroidota; class Ignavibacteria; order Kapaibacteriales; family UBA2268; genus PGYR01. The sequence goes on from JAUHXN010000140.1 coordinate 1,046, forward strand.
TTCTGATACTTGTGGGCTAGTAACGGTGTTTGTTGATTCCCATACTTCTATATCCTTTACTCTACCTACGTTAGCTGATTGGGGTATAACCGGTTTTGGCGATGACCAATAATCCTTATATACGGCTTTATAGCTATTATCTAAGAAAAAGTGATTTCTAGAGAAATCTGGTGGACGTACTTGGAATGGTGTTTTATTAGAACCACCTTGAACATCTACAAACCTCTTTTCACCTCTTCTTTGTGCAAATATTGTCTTCAAATACAAGGGTCCAAACTGATAATCAGAGCGTACACCAAATAATGTTTGGCCACCATTAATTAATTGAGAGTTTAGAGGCAAGTTAACATTACCGAATTCTACTAGTTTTATAATATCATCCTCATAACCCTCGTACCCGACTTTGAACTGATTATCATTTCCAAAATTATTTCGGCTAGTATTCCAATCTGTACTCAATTTTAATTTGTCACCTATACCACCACTTACGTTTACCCTTATGTCTTGCGAGAAAATAGGTGTCGATTGAGTTTGTCCGAATGCAGAAACCGTACCTAGGTTTTGCGAATCCCATCTCCAACCTAACCTTAAGTTTACTTCACCATTTACATTTATATTAATCTGCGGTTTACCAAAAATACCCATCAACGGATTGGGAGGAATAGGGATAGATATACCCGTAGCGTCTGCCATCAATCTGGCTAGGTCCCTACTAGACATAGCTTTTTTTATATCATATCTAGTAAGTAGAGAATCCCAAACTTGTTCAGTTATTACCTTTTTCCTGTAGTTTAGATAGTCATCTATTGACATATTTATTCCAGAGCTAAGCTCTACATCATCGATTTTTTCCGTAGCTTTCACTGTGCTGCTTGACGAATCAAGTTCATTAGTATAACTATATCCGCTAAGAGTGTCGTCTAGACCAAAATTATTTTGACCGTACTTTTGTCTGTAATAACCATTATAATCAAAAAATGGGCTTTTATAGCTAGCTAAAGAATCATCTTTGAAAAGACTTTCGTTTATTTCAAGACTCTCGTAGTCAGGTTGAAAAAAGTACATATAAAGATTCAGCGGCATCAACGCAGTGAAGACAGCTAGCGGATTCGGATTATGAGCAATACTATTACCCACACTTGAGTTAGGGGTACTACTAATTGTCTTCGTCCAGAATAGAACGAAAACCATAATTCCTAGGAGAATATGTTTGAAAATCTTATTTGTCATACTGCCGCTATTAAGAGGTACTATTTAACTACAAATAATGTACCACTATCAGAGGATTGATATAAATATATTAATAAAAAACGAGTAGCAGATTTTAAATAAGCTTTACCATTTGAAAAATAAAAAAACAATTTCAATATTACGCATCCAAAACTTTCAAGTTACCTATAAACTTCGATTTGATAAAATTATAATTAAGCTATGAAATAAGAGACACTTCAGACCGTCTATCTATACAAGATTAAAGTTCTATATTTAAAAATTAGGAGATACAATGAAAAATTCAATCGGTTTAGATAAAGAAAAAGTTAAAGTACTCACAGACAAACTAAATGATTTGCTCGCAAATTATCAGTTATACTATCAAAATTTAAGAGGATTCCATTGGAATCTAAAGGGTAACCACTTTTTTACACTTCATAACAAATTCGAAGAACTGTATAATGCAGCTCAACTCTCAATAGACGAAATTGCTGAGCGAATTGTTACATTAGAAGCTGTTCCTTTACACACTTATTCTGATTATTTGAATCATTCAACAATTAAAGAACACAAAAACGTGACTACTAGTCACGATACAGTTACTAAAACAGTAAGCAGCTTAACTACATTAATTGAAAAAGAAAGAGATACATTAAATAGTGCAAATGACGCTGGAGATGAGAGTACTGTGGACATGATGACACAATTAATCGCTTTCCAAGAAAAAACAATATGGATGCTAAATTCATTTAATCATAAGTAAGAAAGCCCCAACTTAATTTTTTACTTATGTAAATAGAGCAGTTAGAAATAACTGCTCTTTTTTTTTATAAATATTTATTCAAAATTTAATTTTAGATGATTTATTAATCACCCCAAAACCACCATCAAATCGTTATATTCTAATTTCGTGTTGTTTTACAATCTAATTAAAGTTAAATTTCGTGTTTATTTATATAATTTTTCAAGAATAAATATGATAAAAGTCTCTAGATTTATAACTTTAGATAACTTTATTACAAAACAAGAGAATTCTTATCCAGATGCAACTGGTGAATTCACTTCGTTTATGCACGATTTAACTTTTGCTGTTCGACTAATAGCAAGGGAAGTTCGACGTGCAGGTATTAATGATATAATAGGACTAACTGACGAAGTTAATGTACATGGCGAACAAGTTAAAAAACTTGATATGATAGCCAATGAGATAATTATCAAATCTATGAATCACACCGGTAAACTTGCAGTAATGGCCTCCGAAGAAAACGAAGATTTGATTCAAATACCGAGTAAATACAAAAAAGGCAAATATGTACTTGTCTTTGATCCATTAGACGGATCATCTAATATTGATGTAAATGTAACTATCGGAACTATATTTGGGCTATACGAAAGAGTGTCGAACGGTGAAGCAGATTGCACAGATGAAGATGTTCTTCAACAAGGATACAAACAAATAGCAGCTGGTTATGCGCTTTATGGTAGTAGTACTGTATTCGTTTATACAACCGGTAATGGTGTTAATGCATTCACTTATGACCCCACAGTAGGAGAATTTATTCTATCTTACGAAGGAATTACTATCCCCGAACGAGGTAAATATTATTCAGCTAATGAAGGGAATACTTATAGATGGTCTGAGGAATTCAAAAAATACATTAGTCATTTGAAAGAAAAAACTGAAGACGGTACAAGACCTTATTCTGCAAGATATATAGGTTCAGGTGTTGCAGATATTCACCGTACTTTACTTTACGGCGGTATCTTTGCTTACCCAGCAGATAAAAATAATCCCAATGGGAAATTGCGTTTAGTCTATGAATGTAACCCTCTAGCTATGCTGATAGAGCAAGCTGGTGGCATGGCTACAAATGGAAAAGATAGAATATTGGATTTGCAGCCACAAAATATTCACGAACGAAGCCCTCTGTTTTTGGGAAGTAAATATGACGTAAAGGAATGTATGGCATTTCTTAATGGCACAAAGTAAAAGATGTTTAAAAAGAAAAAATTAGCAGAGAAAAACGCACCAGAAGAACAGACCAGAAATGGTGATATGGGATTCATGGATCATTTGGGCGAGCTTCGAAAGAGACTTGTCTATATAGTTCTTAGTATAATCTTTGGGTCTGCTGTTGCTGGGTATTTTATAGATCCGATAATGAATGGAATTTTGCTTAAACCAGCAATTGACTCGGGTTTAGACCTACAAAATCTAAGAGTATTCGGTATGCCGATGCTCTATTTCAAAGTAATACTAATAGCTGGTGTAATAATTGCGATTCCGTTTATACTTTATCAGTTATGGAAATTTGTAGAACCAGCTTTATACCAAGCCGAGAAGGGTTGGGCTAAGCGAATAACATTCTTTACTACACTTTGTTTTGTGTGTGGTATATGTTTCGCCTATTATGTGATGATACCGTCTATGCTGCAGTTCTCAGCAGACTTTGGCAGTATCAATGTTAAAAATTTGATTGATATAAATGAGTATTGGGGATTCATATTACTTATGATACTTGCAGCCGGTATTTTCTTCGAAATGCCAATGGTTTCCTTCGTATTAGCTAGATTTGGAATGCTAACTCCAAGGTTTTTGCGCAAATATAGAAGACATGCAATCGTTATTATACTCATAGTAGCTGCTATATTAACCCCTAGCCCTGACCCGTTCAACCAGCTAGTAGTAGCAGTACCTATTTATATTTTATATGAGATAAGTATATTAGTCGCAGCCGTTTCAATAAAGAAGTACTATCAGAAAGATGAGACAATAGAATAAATGAGTTTACAAACCATTAGCACTCCAATAAAGGACGAACTAGAAGAATTCGACATTTATTTCAAAAGCTTGATGAAAACTGATGTTGCCTTACTTGACATAGTATTGCGATATTTGACCAAGAAAAAAGGCAAAAGAATCAGGCCTATTTTAGTATTCTTGACAGCACATATACTCGGAGAGATCAACGAACGAACCTTTCGCGGAGCTGCTATGGTAGAGCTACTACATACAGCCACTCTCGTTCACGATGATGTAGTAGATAGAGCAGAGACAAGACGAGGTTTGCTATCAATCAATGCCAAATGGAATAATAAAATAGCTGTTTTAGTTGGTGATTTCCTTCTTTCTAAAGGATTGCTAATTGCAACCGAACACCAAGAATATGGTTTTTTAGATATTACTAGCAATGCAGTGAGAAGGATGAGCGAAGGTGAATTACAAGCTATAGAGGTTATAAAGAAACGTGAAATAACCGAAGAGACTTATTACAGAATAATATCTGATAAGACTGCTGCGCTTATATCAACTTGCACACAGATAGGTGCAGCAAGTGTAAGTGATGACAAAGAATTAATCAAAAAGATGAATGATTTCGGTGAAAATATAGGAATGGCTTTTCAGTTAAAAGATGATCTATTTGATTATCTGTCAACTAGCAGCTTGATTGGTAAGCCGGTCGGAAATGACATCAGAGAGAAGAAAATAACCCTTCCACTTATTCATTCATTTGAGAATAGTGAGAAAAGTGAAGCAAAAAAAATAAAAAAGATGATTAGAAAAGGTGACCTTTCTAATAAGGATGTCAAGTATATAATCGATTATACAAAGGAAAACAAAGGTATAGAATACACTATAGAAGTGTCTAACCGATTTAAACAAAAAGCACTTGACATACTTAATGAGTTACCTACTAATTCGGATAGACAAACTCTCATAGATTTAGCAGAATTTGTAATAAACAGAGAAAATTAATTATTTTTGATAATTGGAAAAAATAAAAAGAGCAGCATAATATGGATAAATTAGTAATCGAAGGCGGAACAAGGTTAAAGGGAAGAGTAAAAGTTTCTGGGGCAAAAAATGGATGTTTGGCTATTATGCCTGCTTGCTTATTAGCTCCCGGAGTATATAACCTAAGTAATACTCCAAATCTTACAGATGTTTGGAGTATGTCCCGATTACTAAACGCTATGGGAGCTCACTCCGAGCTTAATGGTGATAATTTATTCCTAGATACGCGTGATGTAAATAGCTGGGAAGCTCCTTATGAATTCGTTAAAACTATGCGTGCTTCATTCTATGTATTGGGGCCACTATTGGCTCGCTTTGGAAAAGCAAAAGTATCGCTTCCGGGTGGTTGCGCTTGGGGACCTAGACCTGTTGATCTGCATATAAAAGGACTACAAAAGCTTGGAGCAGAAATTGAAATCGAAAATGGATATATAGTAGCTGATGCTACGAATCTTACGGGTGGCCGATTTAACTTCGATATATCTAGCGTAGGTGCTACTGGTAATGTACTGATGGCTGCTGTCAAAGCTAAAGGGAGTACACTTTTGACAAACGCTGCTATTGAACCAGAAATAACTGCATTGGCTAGATTCCTTGTGAAAATGGGTGCGAAAATCGATGGAATTGGCACTACTCAACTAGAAATTGAAGGTGTAGATGAGCTAAAAGCAGTAGACGAAGAAATAGTTCCAGATAGAATAGAGGCTGCTACTTTTATGATTGCGGCAGCAATGACGAAAGGAGATGTAGAGCTTACGAATGTCAACCCATACCATCTAGCAGCAGTTATCGGTAGAATGGAAGAGACAGGCGCTGAAATAGATGTAAATGCGAATACTATCCGAGTAACTATGAACGAGGATATACAACCAGTTGATAGTACTACTTCAGTTTGCCCTGGGATTCCTACCGACGTACAAGCACAATGGACGGCCTATATGCTATTCGCCAAAGGAACATCAAAAGTAATTGATAATATATATACTGATAGATTCAAACATGTACCAGAACTTCAAAGACTAGGCGCAGACATATCTGTATCAGACAATACGGCAATAGTCAAAGGTGGAAAATCTCTTTCTGGTGCACAAGTAATGTCTTCTGACCTCAGAGCTAGTGCTTCACTTATATTAGCTGGACTAGTTGCAGAGGGAAGAACCGAAGTTCTTCGAGTATATCACCTAGACCGTGGTTACGAGAACATAGAGCAAAAACTATCTGCATTGGGCGCTAATATCAAACGTGAAAAAGCGAATTTGGTGTAATTCTTCATTCTGCAAAAGGATTACTTCTTTGATTTATTAAAAAAGGTATTCATTAAATTTCTTACTATATTGTGATATTACGAAATCGCTTTTTCCACCAATTTAAC
>JAUHXN010000441.1 GCA_030426865.1 bacterium
ATGTGACATAATAACGCATAATGCCACTATGATATATGTATTCATACGATAAAAAAACATATTTAGAATCTTCAATTTAAATAATTATCAAACAGATTACATATTTTTCCAATCAAATCATACAAACCGTGGGAACTAGGTAATTTTGTTCCTACATTTCTTACAAAAGGCTTTAACCAAGTATCTCTGCGACTAGTGCTGGCAAGTTTACTATATTCCAGGTATCCTGAATTTTCAGCAATCCACCCAAAATCTTCTGGAACAAAAACACCTAATTCTCCATTCTTATCGTACAATACATTGTATAATTCGCTTAAGGTTGGTAATCGGAATTGATATTTACTCAGTTTGTTTAGTTCGCCTAAGAATTCCAAAATCTCTTCAATAGATAACCCTGCTACCGGACATTCATAGCATGTTATATAATCCTCTATAAATTCATATTCTTCCCTTATTGAGGTTATTGAGCTTCCAGATAGCTTTTTATAGTAAGATAAAGGAAAGTCATTCATAATTGTAACATAATCAATTAATCTGACTTCAAACCGGGATAGATTGTAGTCATCAAATTCAAGCAATTTATCCTTATATTTGGAAGTGCCAGCCTCAATAAACACAAGTTGATCGATAAGATATTCTACGGTAGTCTCTTTGGAACTTCGTTCTAAAATAATATCTTTGCTTCTCCCAATCTCGCTTCTTACCTGTTTTCGGAATTCTTCTATCTCCTCTTTACGTGCAATATCTATTAGGTCCCTTATCTTCAAATAAGCTTTTCGCCGATATTTACCGTAGGGAAATTCTTCGCGATATTCTCGAAATGCTACAATAGTATTTTTTTCCAAAGCTTTTGCCCATTTCTCCTCATCTATTCGCTTCAAAGCCTCTTTCTCTCTGTGCTCCTCCCAAATGTCTAGAAGATGATTTCTAGTATATAATTCAAATTTCTCAGTAGGATCAAGACCCTTAATTAAGGCATATAATTCTGGATTCCTTCTACTTAAATAAAAATCTTGCAATTGTCTTTTACGCTCTTGTTCGTTCCAAATCGCAAACTTAATTTCCTCCCGTTTTCTAAACTCAGCATCATTTTTGAATTTATCCAAGTAACTCCGTGACATTTCGGCAAGTCTTCGTTCACTACTGTATTCAGGATGATCATAACCAGTGGAACTTGATTCTACATTTCTTTGTGCATTCGCCGATTCACCATCATCAACCTCATCCTGCGACTCTAAACTATCATCCTGTATCACTATACTAGAATCTAGCTCCTCTTCAGATAAGTCTTCAGAATTGTCATTAACTGACTCTGATATTTCTTTCTCGAGAAGCACAATTCTGTTTCTTATTGATTCGTCCAGTGGAGACAATGCTAATGCCTCCTTAAATTTAATTAATGCGCTGGCATAATCGCCGTTTCTCTCATAGGCCTCACCTTGGGATATATTTTGTTTTGACTTTTCATCTTTCTCTATGATACTCTTCACTTGTTTCCATTTCTGATTAGTATTATCGCTATTTGGATGTATGGATCTAGCTTCTTCATATT
>JAUHXN010000141.1 GCA_030426865.1 bacterium
GAAAATGTCTCTAGTAGATTAAAAGAATTGGTAGGAGAGTAAATATTCGGAATAATTCTAAAGTAAGATATTCAAATTAGACTAAACATTGTTATATTGTAATTATTAGATATCAAAACCAAAGCTAAAACCTATGAAAAATCTTTTATTTACACTCTTAATGTTTATCCCATTCGGTTTGTTTAGTCAAACTAATGTGATAGAGCCAGAGCTGCATAGTAATGTAGGTATTACTTATCGTGATTCTACTTTTAATTTTATTGAACATAACGGATTAGTATACACTATAGCCGATGATGGAATTCACGGTTTGGAACTTTGGGTGTTCGACGACGAACAAAACAGTTTACGTATGGTCAAAGATATTAATATAAATGGTGATTCGAATCCATTTGTTGTTAGTAATGGGCTTGAAGATATATTGTTATTTTATGCCTATGATGATAAAGGGTACGGTCTTTGGAAAACTGATGGTTCAGAGAAAGGAACTAGACTAATCAAATATTTTAATCCTCGAAGTAATAATGCTTATGTATTAAGACCAAAGGAAAAAGGTAAGAATATATTAAATGGTGAGTATTATTTCACTGCTTCTGAAGTCGGATTTACGAACATAGAGCTTTGGAAAACTGATGGCACTGAGAATGGAACTAAACTTGTAAAAGATATAAATAAGGGAGGTTCTTCGAACCCATCTAATTTTCATATTGTTGGAGATAAACTTATATTTAGAACTTCTGATAGCAATAATGATATTTGGTCAACAGATGGCACAGAAGAAAATACTTTTAGAGTCTCGAGTGGGAATATGGAAAAGCATAATTCGTTCAGTTATTGGGGTTGTAATTCATCCCACTGCTTTTTTCTAGATAGTATTGATGGCAAAGTCGAACTATTATCAACAGATGGAACCAAAGAAGGAACTTTATCACTGAGTAATAAATTCGAGGGATTAGTAATTGAGCAAAGGGATATAATTTTTATTGGGGATTACTTATACTTCTATGGTCTACAAAATGATAATAATTTAATACTTTGCGTATCAGATGGAACTGTTTTAGGGACAAAACAAGTAAAAATGTTTCCTCAGGTACAATATCCATACATTCGTTTTTTTTCTTTTTATAATAGTCTAAAACAGGTGCTGTTTTTTGAAATGTATGTCGACAATAAAAATAGTCTATGGGTAACAGACGGTACTGAGTCAGGCACTAATGATATTTCTCCACCTGAGTTTGTTAATGTACTACGGTTTAAAGAAAGTCCTACTACTGATAAATTGTATTTTACTAGTCGCACTGAATCTTACCGTGAGGATTTATGGGTTTCAGATGGAACTTCCCTTGGAACACATTTTGTAAATAAATTAGTTGAAGGAAATGACAAATCAAGATTAGAATTCACATCTGAAATAATTGATGATAAGTTATTGTACTTTTATAAAGATGAAACGGGAGTTGCATCTACTTGGGTGACAGATGGCACCGGGGAAGGTACATCCATACTTAATCCGAATCTGACAAATCTAACTCGTATGTACCACTCAGATAATCAGTACAATAATATTCTTTTTTTTACAGAAATTAGTGAGGCTGATTCAGTCAGAATGTGGCAAACAAACATGGCAAAAGTAGGTACAAGCATTATTATGCCTAAAGATCAATCCAATAATAATCATGTTCGCCCCCACCAGTTCTACCAAATAGAATACAACAACCACATCTACTTCTTCGCAGATTATTATGGTAAAGGCCAACAACTCTACCGAATCCCTAACACGATAACATCAGTCGAAGATACTCCGAAACAAGAACTAATGACCCTCTACCCCAATCCAGCGAAGGACTACATACAACTAGAGCTAGACAAGCCCAAGCAACTCAGCATAGTAAATAGCACAGGTTCGAAAGTGAAAGACTACGACATGGTAGCTGACGGAATGCTCAACGTAGCAGGGCTATCTACGGGGGTGTACTTTGTAGTAGATGAGCAAGGTAAAAACATTGCTAAATTCGTGAAGGAGTGAGAAATATTCTATTTAATACTATAATAATAGATACATCTTGCTATCACTTCAGACAAAACAGCCAAAAAAAAGACGCATTTTGCAATGCGTCTCATAAATATATCAAATTCAATTTTTCGGTTTAATTCGCCTTTACCAAATCCATTTCTATTAGCTTTTCTGCGATTTGTACGGCATTTGTAGCTGCACCCTTACGTAGATTATCAGCAACTACCCACATATATGCAGAGTTTGGCGCTGATGGGTCTTTGCGAAGTCGTCCTACGAAGACTGGGTCTTTGTCGTTAGCTTCTTGTGGAGTTGGGTAATCGCCTTCTTTCCAATTGTCCAAGACTATCAAATTCTTAGATGTCATCAATATATTGCGCAGATGATCGATTGAGAAGTCCCTTTCCGTCTCGAAATTAACCGACTCAGCATGACCTCCGACTATAGGCAATCTAACACAAGTTACTGCTATATTCAACTCTGGTAAACCTAGGATTTTACGGCTTTCTTTTATCATCTTATTTTCTTCATTCGTAAAACCATTGCTTTCGAATGGATGGAATAGAGTGTTGAAAGCTATGGGTTTTTCATCGCTATAATTGCCTACTAGTTCATTCTCTAGTTTATCTAGTCCTTTTTGACCAGCACCAGTTATAGACTGATATGTAGAACATATAACTCTCTTCAGTCCATAGTTCTCGTGTATAGCTTTTAGAGGTAACATTAGCTGAATTGTAGAGCAATTCGGATTTGCTATTATACCTTTGTGCTCTTTCAGAGCATCAGGATTTACTTCGGGTACCACTAGGGGAGTGTTTTCGTCCATTCTCCAAGCGCTACTATTGTCTATAACTGTACATCCTGCAGCTGCCGCTAAAGGAGCGTATTTTTTACTAGTATCGCCACCTGCTGAAAATAGAGCTATATCAATACCTTCGAATGAATCTTCAGTTAGCTCTTGAATAGTTATCTCTTTGCCATTGTAAACTAGCTTTTGTCCAGCAGATCTAGCTGATGCGAAAAGCGATAATTCTTTGATTGGCAATTGGCGTTCGTGGAGAACTGTCAGCATTTTGCGACCTACTAATCCACTAGCACCTACTATTGCAATATTATATTCTCTCATAATACCTGATTTTCAAATTTAGGAGTTGTATGAGCCATTATACTCATAGTTTGACCTGTTTCACCATCTATATTCAAATGAACATAAGCTACTTTCAAATCATCTTCTGCAACTTGGAATTTGTGTGCCGTTTGCAATTGGAATCGTTTGATAGCTATATCTTTGCGCATACCCAACACACTGTCATAAGGGCCTGTCATCCCAACGTCTGTTATATAGCCAGTACCGTGCGGTAATATCTGAGCATCAGCAGTCTGTACGTGAGTGTGAGTTCCTAATACAGCACTTACCTTACCATCTAGATACCAACCCATCGAGATTTTCTCTGCAGTAGCTTCTGCATGGAAATCAACGATTGTTATGTTCGTTTCGGACTTCATTTTGTCAATAGCAAAATCAGCAGAATTGAAAGGGCAATCGATAGTTGACATAAAAGTTCTACCTTGCAATTGCAATACACCTACTTTTACACCATTTTCTGCACTGAAAGTTGTAAATCCATAACCAGCATTACCAGCAGGGTAGTTCATAGGGCGGATAACACGACGGTCTTTGCCAAGCAAAGGACGTGATTTCCAATTTTCCCAGATATGGTTACCTGTAGTTATAGCATGTACACCAGCATCAAAAAGCTTATTTGCTTCTTCTTCATTGATGCCTTTGCCTTCCCACACGTTCTCACCGTTTACAATTATCGCATTAGCAGAGTGTTTCTCTTTTATCTTTGGGAGTTCTGCTATTAGGTTGTTTAAGCCGATTTCACCGACTACATCACCTACAAATATTAGACTTATATCTTTGCTCAATTTCAAAATTTCTTATTTTGTGAATATAATTGAACAAATTTACGAAATAAAACATCTAATATTAAATGAAGATTTATACTAAAACTGGCGACGATGGAACAACGGGACTTTTTAACGGTAAACGAGTTAGCAAAGCTGCACTCAGAGTAGAAGCTTATGGGACAGTTGATGAGCTAAACACAGTAGTTGGGCTTGCATATTCATTCGAGTGTCCTGAACCTGTCAAGTCCGAATTGAAGCATATCATGAATATCCTCTTTACTGTAGGGGCAGATCTGGCTACACCTATAGACCAGTATATAAAATCCCAAGCAATAGAACGTACAAGCGAAGCCGAGATAACTCGACTAGAAGAAGCTATAGACAGATACGACGACGACCTAGAACCGTTGAAAAATTTCATACTGCCAGGTGGACATCACTCAGCAGCTTACTTGCATAATGCCCGTACTGTTTGCCGACGAGCAGAAAGACTAACAGTAGAGCTAGCCAGTACAGAAGAGATAAATACAATAGTTATCAAATATCTGAATAGACTATCCGATTACTTCTTCGCAGCAGCCCGCTACGTGAACCATCTGACAGGCGTAGAAGATGTGATATGGAAAGGGAAGTGAGAACTTTTTTCTTATATATTGGTTTAGTAATCATTCTATTCTTTTTATTAACAATAACAAGTGCTAGTGAAGAGCATAATTCTTTACACGAAAAACTCAAAGATGACTGGGTATCTGAGTCTTTCGAAGATTGGATGAATGAAACAGTATTTCTACTTTCATTTAGAGATAAAAAATGTTTGTTTTTAACCCCTTCTCAAAGCCTTAAAAATTATCGCCTTATTAAAGACACTTTGATTGTAACTGACATAACACAGCGTTCTAGTTGGGATACTAGAAGGCCCATTATTCATAGCTATTATAAAATACTCTCTTTAACTGAAGATAAATTATTGCTAAAAGTTATTCTTGACACTACTCGTAGTAGTCTCAAGTATTACTATGAAGCGAAGAAAACTGATACTATAGCTTTTCAGAAAATAGTAAAAAAGAATAATATCGCATTTGAACGCATTGCGTTTTTTAGTAATTTTTCTGACTGTGAGAATTGTCCTGATTTATATTTAGAATTAGATAACTTAGGTAATATAAAGTTTAACGGGAAAAGCGGAATCCCTAATAAAGGTTTCTTTGAAAGTAACGTCCCCTTGAACATCTTAAACAAATTATATAAAAAAATTCACGCAGTAGATACTAACACTTTGGGGAATGAATATCGGGCAAATTGGACTGATGACCAAACCTGCGGTATATTAATTCAAACTAAAGACACTACTTATAATACATTGGTTTACGGATTCGATAAAGAACCACCTGAAATAAGATTCCTAATTAATTACTTGACTTTTTTATACAATGACGTTGATTTAAAAGAAAATCTGAGTATCGAAAACAACTTTACCTTTCAAAATTATCATGATGAAGCATTTCCTCAATGGTCTGCACCAATACCTACTGAGGAAATTGGATATGAAGCAGATTATGCCGACTATAAATATATGGATACTGTTGACAAGCGAAGTGATTCAACTTTTGCAGAAACAAGCAGACGAGCTTATTTTAAGCTTCTGGGGATACCTTACTTTTCAGAAGCTGAGGTAGAAATTAAATTAGCTCCTAACTGCCCAGATTGGTCTTTTGAAGATTCTACAATTCTTTATCCAATATTAAGAGGGAGTGAAATAAAAGAGAGAATCAATGAAAATTTGAACAATGAGTTAAAATCTGACTTTGAATTTGATAGTAATTTATCAATTACAGCAACATTAGAAAAAATGAAAGATGATTGTTTAGTATATCTTGCGTATCAGCTTTATATAGATTCTAATTATATATCCGTCAAGCTTGATTTTGAGTGGGCGGACCCTTTCTCTTACTCTTTTTCAAAGTACTTTACATTTTCTTTAGAGAATGGTATTAGAATAGAACTTTTAGATTTAGTAGAGAAGAAAGAAGAGTTCCTTTTATATATTAAAAGTAAGCAGATTGAACATTTAAATAAGTATCAATCTATAATTAAGTTAGAATATGAAAAAGGCGATTTAGATATTTATGATTATAAAACGGCAATAGAGCTAACTAATGACTTCTGCTTTATTGAAAGTTGGGAATCCAATTTTATTATTAAAAATGATGTTTTAGAAATTGATATTAATTGCGGATTCCCTAGATTAACTGAAGCATTTGCACCTTATAATAATTTAATAATCAAATTAGAAGAATTAGACCGATTCAAATAACCCACCAAAATCAACACGACTCAACCACAACTAAATTAATGACTTAATCTGTAGTAACTATATTTTGCTTATTTCATTACGAAAATATAGTTAAAATTGCTTAGTCTAATAAGCAAAATGCACTTTTTAAGACATTTTCTAATAAATTGCGTAGTGGATTAAGCAAAATTTGAATAACAAACTAAATATGCAATACGAAATAAGCAATATTGCTGATTCTGAATACGAAGAAGTAATCGATGTGTGGGAGGCATCTGTACGGGCCACTCATCACTTTCTAACTGAAGAAGATATACAATACTTCCGTCCACTAATATTGAATGAATATCTGAAAGCGGTAGAGCTCAAGTGTATTAGAGATAGTGAAAATAGAATTATCGCTTTTTCTGGTGTAGCAGGTGGTAAACTAGAAATGCTATTTGTACACCCGATTTACTTTGGGAAAGGAATCGGTAAGGCATTATTAGAATTTGCGATTGCCGAGCAGAATGTAAGCAAGGTAGATGTTAACGAAGACAACCCTCAAGCAGTCGGGTTCTATCTGAAATGTGGGTTTACAACTATAAGCAGGTCAGAACTAGACTCATCAGGTAAACCATTCCCGATTCTACACATGGAGTTATCAAAGTAAATGATTTGTTATAATATCTTGATTACAGTATTTTGGGATTGAAAAACACAATAGGAACAAAGAAAATGACATTCGAAAAAAATGGATGGATATTAGCTGGGGCAATCTGGGGAATTGGGATGCTTATAATAATGACTTTTGCCGCGCCAATGCTGAGAGGTGAGGACGTAACTGGGCAAACCTTAATAATAGATATTCCTTTATGGTTAATGGCAGGGCTTGGTTGGGGATACTTCATGAAAAGGTTTCTGATGAAGCAAGCAGCAAAAAAACAGAAAGTAGAAGCTCAAGTGAAATTATAGAATCGTTTAGAATTATCCTCGGATTGTGCTCCTCTGGAGGAGCTGTCAGAACTTGTTCTGACTGAGGAGGATAAATAAAATGCGTTCATTGAGGCACTCGAAGTGTAAGTATTTTATATATATTACTCGCCACCGAGAACCTCAGGCAACGTAATTTGTCCACCTCTGTTGGTTAAAATCTTGGGCAATACAAATGTTGCATTTTACTACTG
>JAUHXN010000442.1 GCA_030426865.1 bacterium
TTTTGATGTTGTCTTCCACTTTCTTCAGTAATGGCGTAGAATAATTCAGGATCATTCGATTTAATATTATCGTACATAATTTACCAGTTTTTATTTTTGTATTAATAATTTTTCAATTTCTATTTTGTTATTGTACTCATACATTATAGTATAAGAACCATTTGCCAGACTAGTTACATTGATTTGAGTAATATTAGGATTTCTTGATTCATAAACAGTATTCCCGAATATATCGACAATTCTAATATTGTCAAACTTACTTGTATTGTTGTTTAATTTTATATTTATATAATTATTAGTCGGATTTGGAGCAAATGAATTTGTAATAGATTCTACATATTTTACATTAGATAAAGTTTGGCAATCAGTCTCACCAGTCAATGCATCTGTATAACAAACTAAATCTTCGTTTTCTCCAAATGTATTTATCCAATAAGGATAATTCATCATATACATTGAATTAGTAGTGTTAACTGATAGAGCACTTGTTTGCGGTTCTGCAGTTGGATTTGCTTTTATATAGTTTTGATATGTACTGTTTGCAGAGACGTCATCAACAATCTCTTCAGAATCAATCCAATTGCCAGTTATAGGTTCAGATACGAATCCAGGAACTTCAAATCCACTTTGATTAGAAAGGTCTAACGCCTGGAAAGCAACAAAAATCTTGATTACACCTACTACGGCAGTTTCTTCTGTATCTTCATCAAGAATTACATATACCCATGCTTCAGATTTACCATTAGTGATACTCATACCTGGCTTAACAGTAATACCAGAAGCTTCTACTTCTTGTTTCATAGTTGCCACAGCTGTCAACACTGGAGATTGGAAATCTAAATCAGACTTTGTAAATTCAATTGCTGTTTCTAACCCCTCATCTGCTGTATACTTAGCAAGTAATTGTGCTTCTGCATTCGAATAAATTAGAAATAAAAACAAAATAGCAAGTATTAAATTTAATTTTTTCATTTAGTTTTTTCCATCATTTTAATAATTTATCAGCATAAGTTAAGAATAATTTTTATCATTGCATATTAGTTTTCACTGAATAACAGAATAGTTGAATTGAATTCATTCAAAAATAAACTTTATCATATAGTTTTCGAAGCTGACACTACAGCTGGTAAGTTATTTGATATAATACTTATAGTTGCTATTATAGCAAGTGTCATAGTTGTAATGTTAGATAGTGTAGCAGAGCTTAGAATTCATTATGGTGATTTATTCACAGGACTAGAAATTGGCTTTACGATACTTTTTACTTTAGAATACTTTGCAAGAATCTATATATCAGAACATAAGTTGAAGTATATATTTAGTTTTTTTGGTATAATTGATTTCCTTTCTATTTTCCCAACTTACTTCGGTTTCTTTTTTGGTACAAAATCGACAGCCCTTATAACCATCAGAACTTTAAGATTACTTAGGGTTTTTAGAGTTCTAAAATTAATAGGATTCGTAACGGAAGCTGGTGAGTTAAAAAGAGCATTACAAGCAAGCAAGAAGAAAATACTTGTTTTCTTATTGGCTGTATTATCCATGGT
>JAUHXN010000142.1 GCA_030426865.1 bacterium
ACCTTCTTTTATATCACACTAACTTATCAGAATTAATAACACTCATAGATTTGAGTGCACCATGCTCAGCTATATTATGTAGTGCTTTAACGGCTTTGAGGATTGATCTGGTTAGTTCGCCGTTCCATTCTTCTTCAGTAAATTCGGAGAGTACATAGTCCACTAACTCGCCAGGGCCAAAGTTTTTGCTAATTCCCATTCTTAATTTGTAGAATTGGTCAGTTTCTAAATGAAAAAGGAGTGATTTTAATCCATTATGTCCACCAGCACTACCACCAATTTTCAAGTGTATCTTTCCCAATTCAAAATTATATTCGTCGACTAGTACTATTATGTTCTTAGTCGGAACTTTGTATTTCTTTATTGCTGCTCGAACAGATTCGCCCGAGTTATTCATATAAGTAGTAGGCAGCAGACAAAGTATATTCTTATCACCTATTTGAACTTTAGCTTGGTGTGCTTGTAATCCATCGGTGGGGTTAAAGTCTTTATCATTTCTAAGAACAAACTCATAAAGTGCTAACCAGCCGATATTGTGCCGGGTCTTTTGGTATTTTGGACCAGGGTTGCCCAAACCTACAAATATATAATCGAAAGTTTCTTTCATAATAATAAGTATAAAAAAAGGGTATTCTTAAAATCAATCAAGAATACCCTAAAAATATTAATCGAGGAGCGATTATTCGCTAGCAGCCTCTTCACCGCCTTCAGCTACAGCTCCTTCTTCGCCGATTGAATCGTCATCATCATCATCCATATCAAGAGAAGCGCTTGCACTTGCAACTCTTGGACGTGAAACACCAGCTATTACAGCATTACCTTTAACGACTACTTCTAGTTCGCCAAGATCGATTTCATCTAACTTAATTAGTTTACCAATTTTCAATTTAGAGATATCTACTTCAATAGTCTCTACCAAATCTTTAGGGTAACATCTAACTTTTACTTTTCTTAGTACGTGATTTAAAATACCACCATTTCTAACACCGATTGATTGACCAACCAAAGTGATAGGAATATTTACTACGATTCTGTTTCCTGGAGTTAATCCCATCAAATCAAAGTGAAGAATTTCATCTGTGATTGGATCGAATTTAACTTCTTTAAGAATACATTTTCTTGATTCTTCACCATCTATATCCAATTCAACAACGTTAGTCAATGAAGTGAAAACGATTGGCTTTAGATCTTTGAAATTTGAAGTAATAGGAACTGACTCCGTACCATTGATGTAATAAACACCCGGTATATTGCCTTCTCTTCTTACGTCTTGTACTTTCGTATTCTGAGCGTCTCTTTTAGCTACTTTTAATTGTATAGAAGCCATAATTAAAAACCTGTTTAAATATTATCTTTCAATTTCAAAAAGTGAACTTACCGATCTATTGTCGTGAGTTCTTATAATTGCTTCAGCTAACAAATCAGCAACTGAAACAACAGTTATTTTCTTTGATTTTTTACGTAGTGGGATAGTATCTGTTACTATCATATTATCTATTGCGTCACTACTTTCAATTCTTTCTATAGCCGGCCCAGAAAATACCGGATGAACGCAAACACCTATAATTCGTTTTGCACCAGCGGCTTTCAGTCCTTCAGCAGCCCCGACAAATGTTCCACCAGTATCTATCATGTCATCAAGGATAACAATATCTTTACCCTCAACTTCACCAATGATATTCATAACTTCAGATTCATTGTGGCCTGAACGACGTTTATCTACTAGAACTAAATCACCATCTAATCTTTTAGCATAAGCACGAGCTGTACGAACACCTCCAACATCAGGAGAAGCTAAAGTTGGGTTTTTAACTCCCATCTTCTTAATAGCATTAACCAATACATTCGAAGCGTATAGATTGTCTAGTGGTATATCAAAGAAACCTTGTATCTGTGATGAGTGCAAATCAATAGTAATTACTCTGTCAGCACCAGCACGAACCAATAAGTTTGCTAATAATTTAGAAGTAATAGCTACTCTTGGCTGATCTTTTCTGTCCTGTCGTGCATACCCATAGTAAGGTATAACGGCAGTAACCCTACTGGCTGAAGCTCTCTTAGCTGCATCAATTAACATCAGCAACTCAAAGATATTGTCAGTAGGTGCGAAAGTAGATTGCAATATATACAAATCCACTCCCCTAACATTTTCGTTGTATTTTACCCAGATTTCGCCATCGCTAAAGTTCTTAATCGAAGTATCCGCAAGTTCTACTCCTAAAGCTTTAGCCACTTTACTAGCAAGTGGTAAATTAGATCTTCCGGTGGCAATTTTGAAATCAGACATTAATACACACTGTAAATTAGCTGGGATGGCAGGGATCGAACCTGCGTATGACGGTACCAAAAACCGTTGCCTTACCACTTGGCCACATCCCAATTATAAAAAAACACGCTCTGAATACATCAGAGCTTACAAATATAATTGATGAATTATTAAATACCAATAATTGATGTAAGTTTTTTTGAAATATTTTCGTATTCTTTTCTTTTAGTCTACAAATATATCTAAATAGTATCGATTATTTCCTGACTAACATCAACTTTCTTTTATTTTTTGACTCTAACACTAAAAATAAATAATTTTCTCTCAATGAGCTTAAATTAATATTGTCATCTTTTATATTAGACTCCAACAATAACAATCCTGAATAATTATAAACCCTATATTTAATATATTCTTTATTTGATAAGTGTAACACATTATCTCTGATAACTATATTTTCAACATTATAATCGAAATGAGCCGATGTATTAGTGTTAACTTCGAATGCACCTATTGTTGGTGGGTTTACAAATGTGATTGAGTCATAATCGAGTGTCACGCCAGGTAAAGTCTTACCATTACCGACTAGTGTTGACGACTTCGTAGGGTAAATATCATGGCCATATTTATCAGTTAAATCTGGGTTAGTTTCTAGAATACTATTTCGCTCAATTGATGGCAAATTGTGATTCCATGTGTTTCCATTTATATCATACCAAAGATTATTCGAAAACTCGAAAGACTCAGGTCTAGTATTTGGACCAATATTAACAGTCATACTTAGTGTTTCATCTAACAGAACAGCATTATTAAAGAAACTATTATCTCCGCAGGAAAGGAATCTTTCGGCATCAACTGTCTCTTGTAATATACGGAACACCCACTTACGTGAACCTATCACCGTATTATTATAAACGTGACTATTTACAGTGCCAACAAAAGCAACTGCGCATTGTCCTCCAACAAATATATTGGAGTAAACCGTTATATTTTCAGATTCTGTGTCTGCATCCTGAGGTCTGAAATATTCCAAACCAGTACTGCCACCTATGTTAACAGCTCTATTACCACCATTAATAAACATATTACGAGTAATATCGATACTACTTGTCCCCCCTTTTGCCTGAATACAGTTAGAACCCATATTTTCAAAATAATTATTTGCAATAAGTCCGTTGTGGCAACCAACCATATCAACTCCGCTTCCACCGGGTGAACCGTTAAGAAATTTGCAGTTTGTTATTTCGAAATCATCAAAGCCGGATAGCTTTAGTAAATCATTATTTCCAGTAGCAGCAATATCTCGGAATGTACAATTCTCTATTCTAATGTGATGAGTAGGTGTATCGAAAGTTCCAGCATCGTCAATGTTCATTCCATTTAAAAGTTGACCTTCTATAGTCAAATCAGAAATATAAAGATACTCACAATCAGAAAATTGTATTCCAGTATTGCCTCCGCTATACTTAGCATTATCTTTACCTTTTATATATATCCAATTACTAGGAGTTCCTTTTAGATTAACTACACGATCACCATTCGTCAAAGTGCCACTTATCAGAATAGTATCACCTGGAACTACATCATTTACTACACTTTCTAATGATTTATACTCACAATCAATACAGACTGTTACTTGATTTGAAAATAAAATACTTGGTAAAGCTAGTATTATTAAAGTTAAAATCTTCATAATTTCGTTTGCTTTGTTTATCTTGTAAATTAATAAAAAATAAATTCTAACCAACAATAGTAATGACAAACAAATTCGAATTAAACCCTATACTACAAAAATCGATATTTATTATTGTTGTGTTACTTTGTCTTTCCTCACTAGTTTCAAGTCCTGTAGCATTAGTAGGTGGTTTTCTATTTGTTTATTTGTTTGGTCATCCATTCCCTGAGCTAAATAGTAAGGCAGTCGGTCTATTGTTAAAAATAGCAGTAGTTGGATTAGGCTTTGGGATGAACATAACAGAGACTTTGGAAGCAGGACAAGATGGGTTTCTTCTAACAGTATTCTCGATAATATTTACACTAGTTTTAGGGTATTTTATCGGTAAAAAATTAAAAATGGAAAAAAGAACAAGTCACTTACTTTCGTCAGGAACGGCAATATGTGGAGGTAGTGCAATTGCAGCAGTTGCACCAGTTGTTAATGCGAATGAGAAAGATATGTCCGTTTCATTAGGAGTTGTTTTCTTGCTAAATTCAGTTGCTTTAGTACTATTCCCAGTATTGGGACATCTATTTGAGCTAAGTCAGCACCAATTTGGCTTGTGGTCTGCTATAGCAATACACGATACGAGCTCTGTAGTTGGAGCAGCCTATGCATTCGGAGACGAGGCATTGAGGATAGCTACAACGGTAAAGCTAGCAAGGGCATTATGGATTATTCCACTATCGCTTGTTTCACTCTACTTATTCAAAGGTAAAGGAAAGAGCATCAAAATTCCGTGGTTCATCTTCCTATTCATAGTTGCTATATTGCTGAATACTTATCTACCAATACCTGAGCTAATAACAGGAAGTATAACCACATCTGCTAAATCATTGCTAGTACTTACTCTATTTTTAATAGGTGCAGGACTATCAGTGGAGAAAATAAAATCTGCTGGATGGAAACCGATGATACTAGGGCTTTCACTTTGGGTAGCTATATCCGTAACTTCACTATTAGTTATTGTTAGTGTTTATTAGGTGAGAGTAAAACATTTACTTAATAATTTTTAAATCCTGTATTTTCTAATTCGGGCTACTAGAGACAGCCTCGTCCATTCATTCCTAGCTGTGACAGGATAACCCATCACTCACCTAGCTTAACCTTGAATAGTTTAGGCCATAGCTTGCCAGTTAGGTAGAATACTTTTTCAGATTCATCATAAGCTATGCCGTTAAGTACGTCTATTGCAGGGTTGTAGCTAACGCGTTCATATAGCTCAGCCATATTATAAGCAGCTACTATTTTCCCAGTTTCAATATCAATTTTCACTATATCTGCTCTACGCCATAGATTAGCATATAGGTAGCCATCAGCAAATTCAAGTTCGTTTAGATATTCTACCTTGTTGCCGTTCATTGTTACGTTTATTGTTCCTTCCAATACGAATGTTTCGGGATTAATCACTTTAATCACAGAGCTACCATCCGTCATATAGATCTTACCATTGTGATATTCTATTCCCCAACCTTCGCCAAAATAATTGAATTCCTGTTCTAGTTCAAATGTCTTCTTGTTAAAGACAAAGCATTTGCCAGCTGTGTAAGTAATCATATATATCTTGTCACCCACTTCGCATATTCCTTCTGAGAAAATATAGTTAGGCATCTGGTGAATTTGTGCTATCGGCTGACCTGGTACATAACGGACTAAGCGAGATTGCCCTCGCATACCGCCGCTTTCGTACATCATACCTTCACTTATGAATAACCCTTGAGTGAATAGAGTACTATCATGGGGATATTCATTAATTATCTTATAACCGGGATATTTGACTACTGTTTGGTTTTGTGCTTGTGGCTTGTCAGTGGTGGTGTCTTGTGACGACTTTCCGTCGCCACAAGCAAACCCCATAAACATTAGTAATGGTAATATCAGCATAGTGCTGAGTATTCTACGCAAAGAATTTCTGCCCATTCTCTTTCATCTTCTTAAGTAAGTAATTAGTGCGGTATCTGTCCTCACCATAATTGTTTTGTAGGTCTTCTAGTATGTTGACTATGTAATCCAACCCTAGCTCATCAGCCCATGCTAATAGACCTTTAGGGTAGTTCACACCTTTAGTCATAGCTAGTTCCACATCTTCAGGACTAGCAACATTCATGTGAACAGCATCAGCTGCTTCGTTTATTAGCATTGCAAGTATTCGCTCGAATATCTGCTTGCCTAACTGAGCGTCTTTCGTTGGTTCTGAGTTTGTAGCTCCTTCTCGATAATCGTAGAATCCACGTTTAGCTTTTCTTCCTAAGAAACCTGCTTCTACCAATCGTTTTTGGCAAAGTGCTGGCTTGAACCTAGGGTCATAATAGAACTGCTCGAACACAGTTTCCGTAACTGCATAGTTCACATCGTGACCGATATAGTCTGTCAATTCAAAAGGTCCCATACGGAAGCCACCCATTTCTTTCATCGCCCAATCGATAGTTGGTATATCGGCGATTCCCTCTTCGTAGATTCGCATTGCTTCACCGTAGAATGGACGTGCAACTCGGTTAACTATAAAGCCCGGTGTATCCTTCGCCAATACTGTTATTTTCTTCCAACCGTCTATCAAATCGCGAGAAGCTTTTGTTACTTCAGCTGATGTGATAAACGATGGTATAATCTCTACCAATGGCATCAAAGGTGCCGGATTGAAGAAGTGAATACCGATGAAGTATTCTGGATTTTCCAATGCACCTGCTATAGATGCTATAGAAAGTGACGATGTATTCGATGCCAAAATCGTTCCGTCAGCGGTCAGTTTTTCTAATTCTTGGAACACTTTTTTCTTGATATCAAGGTTCTCTACTATGGCTTCTATCACTAGGTTACAATCCTTAGCCGCTTCCAATGAATGTGAAAAAGTTATATTGCCAAGTATAGCCGTTTTCTTTTCTTCTGTTATTCTTTCTTTTTCTACTAGCCGAGCTAGTATTGATTCGAGTGATGATTTGGCATTCGTAAGTGCCGCTTCGTTCACATCATAAAGTACAACCTTATGACCGAAAGTAGCTGCTATCTGAGCAATTCCTTGCCCCATAGTACCCGAACCAATCACACCTATTATTGAATTGTTGTTTAGCATTTATTTCTCGTTATTTTTTATTTTGTTCAACTCTAATATAAGTTACAGTATCATTGTACTTATAATCCCCTTTCACCAAATTAAAACTAAAACCTGATAAAATCAATGTATCCTGAGTATAATCAATAATATTTAACCTCTCGTGAACATCACTTAAGTTAAGTGATACCCCCCCATCGCAAGTACAGAACTTACCAGTATTTATAGAATCAAGATTACTGAATAAAGTAAACACAGAATCTGACTCAAAACGAAAAGCTGGATAATTAAGCCGTTGTTCATTGTCTTCACTTATCCTCCATTCACCTACAATGTCCTTGTT
>JAUHXN010000143.1 GCA_030426865.1 bacterium
TATAGAGCTAAAACACCATTCGAAACTATAGAAGATATACAGAAAGTGAAAGGCATAGGGCCTAAAAAATTTGAAAGTATGAAAGAACATATAACTGTTTAACAAGGAAATAATATGAAAAAGACTGGTTTTTATAATCAACACAAAGAATTGAACGCTAAAATGGTTAGCTTCGCTGGATTCGAAATGCCTATACAATATCCTAAAGGTATTATACACGAGCATAAGTTGGTGAGAAATTCTGTAGGTGTATTTGATGTCACTCACATGGGTGAATTCTTTGTACAAGGGCCAGAAGCACTAGATTTAGTTCAAAAACTAATCACAAATGATGCTTCTAAATTAGAAATCGATCAAGTATTATACACAGCTATGTGCTACGAAGATGGCGGAATAGTAGATGATTTGTTGACATACAAGATTGCTGAAGACTACTACTTACTTGTTGTTAATGGCTCGAATGTAGATAAAGATTATGCATGGGTAGAGAAAAACGCTGCAGGTTTCGATTGTGAAATCAGAAATGAGTCAGATGAGTATTTGCTACTAGCTGTTCAAGGACCAAAATCAAAAGAGACAATCAAGAAATTGACTGATTGCAATCTTGATGATATGGAATTCTACCGCTTTGCTTATGACCAAACATTAGCAGGTGTACCTGCTATAGTGTCTAGAACTGGTTACACAGGTGAACTGGGATATGAGCTATATTTCAAAGGTGGCGAGGCAGAGGCTAAGAAAGTTTGGGACGCACTAATGGAAGCTGGAGCTGAGTTCGGAATAGAGGCCGTTGGCCTTGGCTGCCGTGATACTCTTAGATTAGAGAAAGGATATGCACTATATGGCAATGATATAACGCAAGACACTAATCCTATAGAAGCAGGTCTTGGTTGGATAACTAAACTTGCTAAAGATGATTTCAATGGTAAATCTGTATTGGAAAAAGTAAAAGCTGATAATCCTGACCGCCGTTTAGTTGGATTCGAAGTAACTGCTGATAGATTTATTGCTCGTCAAGGGTATAAGATATTCAAAGGTGAAGAAGAAATCGGCTTCGTAACAAGCGGTAACCTATCTCCATCATTAGATAAACCAATCGGTATGGGATATGTGAAATGGGACTACAAAGACCCAGAAACAGAAATAGAAATAGAAGCTAGAGGCAAACGCTTCCCTGCAACAGTGAAGAAAATGCCTTTGATATAAGTAATAACTTACTTTACAAAAAAGTTTAATGAATCCGAATTTCAGTTAGAAGTTCGGATTTTTTTGTAAATTTGAGAAACAAAACTATTAACCTATTTTCTAGATCTTAATCAAGCAATAAAAAGTGAAACACGAATGGAGAAAAGCAGAGAAGTCAATTTACATACCCAAATCTAAACCTGAAGTAATTGATGTTCCTGTATATAAGTTTATCACAATAAGTGGTGCTGGGAATCCGAATAGTGAGCCATTTGCAGAATGTATAGGTGCATTATATAGTATGGCTTATGCTATAAAAATGAATTTAAAAAAAGAGCGTGATAAGCCGAAAGATTATACCGATTGGACTGTTTACCCCCTTGAGGGAGTTTGGGATATAACAGAAGAAGCAAGAAAGAACTTCACTGGTAGAATAAACAAAGATGACTTAGTCTTCGACTTGATGATTCGCCAGCCAAATTTTGTAACTGAACATTTCTTCAATAAAATGTTAGAGCTAACAAAGAAGAAAAAACCAAATGAACTACTAGACAAAATTCAATTCAAAAGTATAAAAGAAGGTCGATGTATACAAATGATGCACATCGGCAGTTACGATGATGAACCAGCCAGTTTTCAGATGATGGAAGAGTTTGCCGATAGCCAAAATCTAAATAGAAAATCAAAGATACATCGTGAAATATACTTGTCTGACTTTAGAAAAGTAGCGAAAGAGAAGTTAAAAACAGTTCTACGGTTCCAGTTAGATGACTAGTTAATCTGTCAATTTGGATATTTCCAATCAACTATAAGTACATTTTTAGCCAATTTAGAACTAGACTAAATATTGATGATAAATTAATAATTGTTTAAATTGTTTTATAATCATCATTATTACATAAGTTACAGAGTCGTCATCTAATTAGTTGGTTTTGTGGCACGGTTATTTAATGCTTTATTTGTTGGAAAACTTTGTAAAGAACTAATGTATAGATATATTATTTCCGATAAAGTAATTACAAACAAAAAAAATAATTGGAATTCTAATGGCTGACGATTTAGAAACACAAGACGTAAAAGACGAAAAAGACAAGAAAGAGAAAAAAGGTTCACCACTCAAAATGATTTTGTTGATTGTGGGTATCCTCGTGGTCAATGCTATTGTAGTAATTGGTGTTGTTAAGTTCTTCTTCGCAGATGCTGGGCACGATGAGCATCCAGAAGAAGCGAAGGCAGAGCAGTTAGGACATAGTGAAAAAGATGAATTCGCAGAGTTCAAAAACCCCGAAGAAACTTTTTTCGAAACTGAAAACCAAAGAAAAATATTGAGTACAGGTCGTATAACTACTAATCCGGCTAACTCCATTAAGAAATTTATAATCGTAAATCTGGGTTTAGAATATAGAATAAAACCTGATTTGCCGGTTGAAGAATTTGATATGGAAAAACCACTAATGCAAAAGTTAGTGATTCGTCTGAAAGCTAAAATCACAGATCGTATTGGTAGTATGAGAGTTGAAGAATTAGTACGTCAAAGATCAGAGCTTACTGCTATATTCAAAGAAGATTTGCAAGAGTTATTTAACGAAAATCAGATGTTCTTGCGCGAAGTATATCTAAATGAATTTTTGATACAATAATAAAAGACTTATGTCACAATCGTTAACACAAAAAGAGATAGATAGACTGCTGAATGATATGTCATCTGGGGCTCTGAGCATAGACCAAATATTGGAAGGTGCTAAGAGAAAATCCGAAGTGATGAACTATGATTTCAGAAGACCTAATAGAATATCCAAGAATCAAATACGATTCTTGCAGAATATTCATGAGACATTCTCCGAAGTGTTTGGCTATTATCTAGTATCAAAATTACAGACAATAGTATCAGTTGATCTGACGGCTGTAGATCAATTGTTTTATTCTGAGTTCATACTGTCAGTTAACTCACCTGGATGTTTGTATATCTTTGATATAGATGGTACTGAGGGGTCAGGTATTTTAGAGGTTAGTCCTAATTTAGCACTTAACCTTGTAGAAAGAATGTTGGGTGGCAACGCAGAAACTCAACAAAAACCGAGATCTATTACTCCTATAGAACAAGCAGTATTACGTAATCTGATAGAGCATTTATTCTCTGACATAAGTAATGCGTGGGATGTAGTCGGAGGGATGAAGTTCAAACTTAACCGTATGGAATCGGAAGCCGATTTTGTACAGATAGCTCCATCTTCTGAGATAGTTATAGTTCTCTCGTTCGATGTACACATAGGACAAAATTCGTATTCTATGACCTTGTGTTACCCTACTTTTTCGTTAGAAGATAAACTCAATAAGTTAAACGTTCAGACTATGGCAAGTAGCTCTATCGGCTCTAACAAAGCGAAGAGTGCGAATGCCGCAGATAATATCAAGAAACAGATGGAGAAGACATTTCTCCCTGTTTCTGTAGAGTTAGGGCAGTCAACTATCACAGTATCAGACTTACTCAAGCTAGAAGTTGGTGATTTGCTGATGAGCACGAGAAGAATAAATGAAGATATAGAAATATCAATTTCAGGTCAGAAGAAATTGACTGGTAAAATTGGAAACGTAGAAGGAAAAAAAGCCGTTAAAGTAACGGGAAAAATTAAAAATGAAGACATTATAGATCCAAATGTTTATTATTACGAGGAGAGTTAGACATGGCTATGTCACAAGATGAAATAGATGAGCTAATGAAAAGTGGTGAAATCGAGGAAGAGAAATCTCCCGAAGATGAATTACTAGAAGACTCAGCTCCTGTTGAAGATGAAAAACCAACAGAAAAGAGTCAGGATTATACAACCTTAGATCCCAAACTAGAACTGCTCTACGATTTATCTCTACCAGTTTCTATTGAACTAGGAAGAACTAATATGTTAATCAGAGATATATTGAAACTTGGTCGCGGTTCAGTTATAGAATTCGACAAATTAGTAAGTGAGCCAGTAGATATATTGGTAAATGGCAAGAAAGTTGCTGCTGGTGAAGTAGTAGTTGTAGATAAGCACTTTGGTATCCGTATAACTACATTAGTTGATCCATCAGAAAGAATCAAAGGTATTAAAAAGTAATGTTCGATTCGCAGTTATATTCATCGTTTTTTACTCTTATGGGTATAGTAGCATTCCTCGGTGTACTATATCTGTTCGTGAAGCGATATGCCAAATCTAAAACTGCGCTTAAAGGTATGAATATCAAGATACACGAACGAGTAGCTGTGTTTCCCAAAGGACACTTAATAATCACTGAAATTGCTGGTAAATACTACCTACTGGGTGCCACTGAGCAAAGTATAAATATATTGAAAGAGCTAGATATAGATGAAGTGCCTGATGAAACACAAAAACTGAATATATCTGCTATCAAAGATCCAGAAGATTTGTCATTCAAATCATTCATCAAATCTACTATAAAGTCGAAAAATATCAACTAGAGCCCAACTAGCAATAGAACTTCAACTACACTAAAGTAATAAATCCCATTGTAATATTTCTTTTTATTCCTTATTATTATAGTCAAAGGATTATGAAAATAGGAATTAAGTTATGTGTTGCAACTCATATATGGCATTAAATGAGACAATTCCCCTCTAGAGGGGTGGACTGCGGAGCAGGACGAGGTGGTAAATAGGGAGACGTATGCATTACGCCTCTACAAACAAAAAATTAAAGTACTAAAACAACAAAACTAAAATGAAAAAAGTAATACTTTTGTTTATACTATTACCAATGCTAGTTAGTGCCCAATACTTCGATGTATTCGATATAGACGATAGTCAATATCCCATTATGAAAGCGAAGTTTATTTCATTTGATTCTAATAATAAACAGTCTTTCAACCATAACAAAAATGAATATGAAATTACTGAAAATGGTATTATTAGAGAAATACTTAGTATTAGTTGTTCGAGAGAGTTAGATTTAAATCCAGTGTCTGTTTCAATTAGTTTTGATATATCTGGATCAATGGCATTGTCTTCATCAATACCACAAATAGAACCAATTGAGATTGCAAAACACTCTGCAAAAGAACTGGTTAATTTAATCGAGATGCCCCCTTCGAATATTTCAATTCAAACTACAAATTCAATTGCTACTATAATAAAGGATTTTACAACTAGAAAAGACGTAATACTAGATTTAATTAATGAAGTAAAATCGGATGGTTCGAATGATTTTGGGGAACAATTATTAAGTTCTTATACTGGCTTACTTAATCTTGCAAAAAATTCGAAGTACGATAAAATTGCAATTATTTATACTGATGCAATATGGTATAAATTAGATGATTCTCAAATCTACGATTGTATTCAATTGTGCCAAAATAATAATATAAGACTATTTTTTGTTGATATATCTGATTCTGAATCAAGTGATGAAGGAGTTAGACAATCTTTGATTCAAATAGCAAATGCAAGTGGTGGAAAGTATTACAGCAAAATAGTTAATGAGAAAAAAGCAACTGAAGTAGCAATTGATATTGCAAGATTAAATAGTATTTCAAATCCTTGCGAGATTAGTTGGATGAGCGATTATACTTGTAATAGTTCTATAGATCTGAGTATTAAAAGTAAAAAATTAGGGCTGCGAGTTAACAAGGAATTTGAAGTAAATTCATTGAATACTTCAAAATTAGCAATTAAGCCATATTCTATTACTTTTGATAACTCTAGCCCAAATGTAATTAAGGATTCATCTTTCACAGTTCTATCGAATCATACAGATGCTACAATTGATAGGATCGAACTAAAAAGTGGTGACGACATCATTACAATAAAAGAGCAATTCCCAATATTATTAGAAAAAGGTATATCAAAGAAGATAAATTTTTCATTCAAACAAATTGATGAAAAAGCTCATTATTCAGTGTATGATATAATAAGTTCCAATTGTTCAAATAAATTAAATATTTACTCAGGGCAAAATTATGGGGGCATAAACCTTAAGACTTTAAATTTAGATTTTCCGAATGGTGGCGAAAGATTATTCGGAGGATTAGATACTCTTGTAAGTTGGGTAGGGGTTACAGATTTAGACTCAATTATTCTAAGTTTTAGTAGTAATAATGGTAGGAACTGGGAGTTATTGATAGACTCGAATTCTAAAGGTAGTTATTTATGGAAAATTCCAAAATATAGAAGTGATAGTTGCTTGATAAATATTAAACAAAGAGCAATTACTAACATGAAAGAAGGAGATATATTCTGGAAGTACTCTTTTGGAGGTGAAGAAAACGATTTCTGTTATTCTATAGTAGAAACTCCTGATAAAGGATATATAGCTGTCGGAGAATATTCAATAGGCACAGCCCCAAACTTCAATAGTGATTTGTATTTACTCAGATTGGATATCAATGGTAAAAAGATATGGGAAAAGCACTATGGTGGAAGTGGGACAGATATCGGATACAAAATAAAGAGTTTGAGCAATGGCGGATATTTAATTGTTGGCTCTACTACTTCTAACGATAGAGATGTAACAAGAGTACCTAATGATCAAGATGTTTGGGTTTTAAAAATTAATTCTCTTGGTAGCATAGAATGGGAAGAGAACTTTGGAGGAGCAGCAATAGATAATGGATATTCATTTGTAGAGACCCAATCTGGTGATATAGTAATAGTAGGTTCTAACAATAATGAAGCATCAGTTTGGAAGATAAATTCATTGGGTGTTCTGCTCTGGCAAAAAAGCTTCAATATCTTAAGTAATTGTGAGGCCAAAGAAATAATAGAAACTGTAAATAACGAGTTAATTGTAGTTGGAAGTACAACGGACCAAATAGGAACAAAAGGATTCTTATTAAAATTGGATAATGATGGAAATAAAATATCACAAAGAATAACAGACCATAAAATCAATAGTGTAATACGCACATTTGATGATAATTATGCTTATGTTGGTAGAAGTAACAATGACAATGGCAATGTATGGGTTGAAAAAGTAGATTCTGATTTTAATACTATTTGGAATAGATTCTTTGGTGCTGCCGAATATGACGAAGCTAATGATTTGATAGAAATAGACAATGGTGATATTCTATTAACTGGTGAGAGCAGTTCGAATAGCAACGGGATTAATAGAAATTTTGGGTATAGTGACTATTTTGTAATTCGATTAGATAAAAATGGTTCAAGAAAATGGTCTGCTCCTTATGG
>JAUHXN010000443.1 GCA_030426865.1 bacterium
CTGATATCATATTTAGTCAGCATTAATTTGATTAGAATAGAGAGAAAAAAGGCACGATATGATATTGAATCAACTTTCTACAATCAAATTACAAAAAGCCGGATAGACGCTTTTAAGGTTATCTATGAAATTATTAGTGAATTTGCTAAAGACTCAAAGACTGATGGATTAATTGAAAGCAGAAAGAAGATTAATAGACAATCAATAATAGACTTCATTACAATGTATGATTTACAAGATTCAAAACTAAGCGTTTTGTTTTCAAGTGAGACTGGGGGATGTTCTGCTAGCTTACGAAAGGTGTGTTACGAAATCATTGAAAAAACAACTGACAATGATTTTCAGGAAATATTCGATAATGAATACAGAATCCCTCTTATAAAACAAATAGGTTTGTTAGAGTTTGCACTGAAAGCCGATATCGGAATATTTGTACTTGAATATAAGGACTTTGATGGCACCCTGGGAATAAGATCCTATGAAGATGTGTTAAATACCAAAAGAAAACAAATAACATAAAACACAATGCCCAAGCAGTACTTGATAGATTGGAGCAATAGATTCTTCATACTTTGCAACTTTGGTATTCTAGTCGTTTAATTAAAAGAAATAATGCTTAAAGATATTGAAGATAACTTACAGTCTGCTTACTCGCTTTTATCCGAAAGAGGCATACTTGGTGGATTGTATTTCGGGATAATTCTATTTAGTTTAATTATTTCCACACCAAACCTTGTTGATAGTCGCATTGGATTTTTATGGATTCTACTTATAACGACGGCAATAGGTATTATTATAAGTAATATTTCATACGAATTTCTAATGCCACTGTTCCGATTTGTTTCAAAATGGTTGGTATTGCGGGGGGCAAAGAAAACTGGAAGGGGAGTAGATTTCAAATCATACTCCGATTTAAGAAATTATCGAGAGAGATTCTTACAGACTAGTTCAAATTCGCATTTAAAAAATAGAATTAGGGGTCATGAAAAACTTCGGATAACCTTAACGTACATAGCTTGTACAAATGTCATATTGATAGTTTTAGTAAAGCGGTTTAGTACTATGTTTAAGCCTGATTCAACACTTTTGGAGATAGCCTATGTATTAATAATTTTTGTTTTCATTGCGACCCTGGTTGGAATCCTAAGCAGAGCATGGTCTTTAGGGGAGTATATTGGTTTAGGTTGGAATGAAGAGCACGAAGCCCAGAGTGTTACATGATAATACGGATTAATACTTATCCGGTATGATGACCCACAAA
Organism: bacterium; assembly: GCA_030426865.1. GTDB lineage: Bacteria > Bacteroidota > Ignavibacteria > Kapaibacteriales > UBA2268 > PGYR01. The sequence goes on from JAUHXN010000443.1 coordinate 1,262, forward strand.
AGTGACCCTTTATAAACCCCTAATTACCAACGATCCGTTAGGTACCTGCTTGAACCTAGCACTTCCTCCGCCAAACTAGTAATATTAGTCATATAAATTTTAAAGAATATTATCCCACTAATCTGGTGGACCGTTTCTAGTATCATTAACTTAATTCCTGTAACACCCCATTTAGTTCGTTGAGGCTGTAACTCTGATAAATCAGTTGTCCAGCATCGCAATTAGTTATATCTAAATGACTCTTATCCCTACGGCCATATAGTGTACACAGTATGGTACTTT
>JAUHXN010000444.1 GCA_030426865.1 bacterium
ATTAGCTGCTAATAGCGGCAACATAATTAGTGGTGATGATGCATTCTTATTATATGATTCATTCGGATTCCCACTCGATTTGACAGAGTTAATAGCTCGTGACAAGGGACTGACAGTTGATACTGCTGGATTTGAGAAGAATATGCAAGAGCAAAAAGATCGTTCCCGAAGTAGCAGAAAAAATGTAAGCCAACAAGCTGAAAGCGACAACTATGACTTCGTTTCTGAGTTCGTAGGTTACACGACTATGGAATCAGAGAGTACAGTCCTACACGCAGATGGAAATATTATAATACTAGACAAAACACCTTTCTATGTTGAAAGTGGTGGACAGATATCTGACACTGGTATTATACGAGTAGATGAAAAGGACTATAAAGTGACAGGTGTAAAGAAATCAGGAGATGCTATACTTCACTTTATTGAGGGAGATATATCAGCAGATATAGCAGGTAAGCAAGCTACCGCTATTATAGACAAGCAAAGAAGATTGAGTATAATGCGTAACCATAGTGCGACTCACTTGCTTCACGAAGCATTGAAAAGAGTTTTAGGTACTCATATCCAACAACAAGGATCACTAGTTGCCCCTGATTATCTCCGTTTTGATTATAATCATTTCGAAAAAATGACTCCAGAACAAATGACTGAGATAGAAAATATAGTAAATAATAAGATTTTAGAAGCTCACACGATAGAAACAAATGTAATGTCACTAGAAGAAGCTCAGAACAAAGAAGGGCTAAAAATGTATTTCGGTGATAAATACGGTGAAACAGTTCGAGCTGTTGTTATGGACAGTAACTATTCGCAAGAGTTATGTGGTGGAACTCACGTAGCCAACACCTCGGAAATTGGGTTTGTAAAAATCACTTCTGAATCATCAATTGCCTCCGGTATTAGAAGAATTGAAGCCATTACTGGAAAAGCAATTCCTATGCATATCAGAAAATTAGAACAAGATATAGCTAACGAGAAAGAAAAAGAAGCTAACCTTCTAGACCAAATAAAAAGATTAGAAAAAGAAATTTCTGAATTGAAAACTAAAGAATTATCTAGTGGATTGTCCGATATCTCTTCCGAATCTAAAGATGTGAATGGGATAAGCGTAATCGCTAAAAGAATAGAAGCAGAGAATATGGATCAGCTCCGTGATTTGGGTGATGAGCTTAGAAAAGGATTCAAATCTAACGGAATAGGTTTACTTGGTACAGTTGTAGATGATAAAGTACAACTTGTTTGTGTTGTATCTGACGATATCAAAGGGACCTATCCTGCAGGGAAGATAGTCGGCGAAGCGGCCAAATACCTTGGAGGAGGTGGTGGTGGTAAACCTCACATGGCAACAGCCGGTGGTAAAGACATATCAAAATTAGACGAACTATTAGCAACAGAATTCGTAAATATAGTTGCAAGTTTTAATAAATAAATAGTAAAAGAGTAAAAATGAAAAAATTAATATTAGTACTATTACTTTTCGCAACAGTTGCATCAATAGCAGAAGAAACAAGTCCATACTATTCGGTGCCTTCACATAAAGTAT
>JAUHXN010000144.1 GCA_030426865.1 bacterium
GTGAATAAACTATGTTGGGATCTTTTGGGTCTATAACAGTTTTAAATCCATCACCACCAATTGTAAATATCCAGTCTTCATTTTTTATCCCATTATCAGATACAGTTCTTGATGGACCACCTAACGTATTATTATCTTGTGTACCACCATACACATTATAGAAAGGGTAGTCATTATCAACAGTTACTCTATAAAATTGAGTTATTGGTAAATTCTCGAAAAATCTCCAATTATTAGCGCCGTCAAAGGTCTCATATAAACCACCATCACAACCAATAATCATATTATCAGGATTTTCAGGGTTAATCCATATAGCATGATCATCAACATGTTTTTCACTTAAGGGTAAAGTATTGAATGTCTTTCCACCATCACTAGTCACTTGTGTATAAGTACTAAGAGAATAAACAACATCTTTATTATGAGGGTGAGTTACTATTTCTTGATAATATTGAGGGCTGCCTGAAACATGGTCACTTTGTTTCGACCAAGAAGCACCTCTATCAGTTGATTTGAAAAAGCCACCATTATTTTCTGAAGCTTCAATTATAGCATATACATAATCTGGTTCAACATTAGATATAGCTAACCCTATTCTACCAATGTCACCTGAGGGCAAACCTTTAGAAAGTTTATTCCAATTTTTTCCTCCATCAATTGTTTTATATATTGCCCCTTCTGGACCACCATTTATTAACGTCCAAACGTGTCTTCTTCTTTGATAAGATGAAGCATATAAAACATCAGAGTTTCTTGGGTCCATTACAATATCAGATACTCCTGTGTTTTCAGATATATCTAATGACTTTTCCCAAGTTTTACCTCCATCTGTGGTTTTATAAAGACCTCTATCTCCACCAGCTTTCCATAGTGGACCTTGAGCTGCAACCCAAACTATATTAGAATTATTAGGGTCAATTATAATTTTTCCAATATGTTCTGAAGTTTTTAAACCTACATTCTTCCAACTTTTTCCACCATCTTCAGATTTATAAACTCCATCTCCATAAGAAACACTTCTTTGTGAATTATTTTCACCAGATCCAACCCAAATTACATTAGTGTTTTTAGGATCAATAGTAACACAACCTATTGAATATGAGCTTTCATTATCAAATATAGGAGAAAACGTAGTCCCATGATTTGTAGTTTTCCAAACACCTCCAGAAGCTACAGCTACATAGAATTCATCAAAATTATAAGGGTTAATAGCTAAGTCTATAACTCTACCAGAGGCCACTGCAGGACCAATAGATCTGAATTTAATTCCTGAGTAAGTTGAAGGATTATTTATATCTTCAACCTTTCCTTTTTCAGCTGAAATTAAAATGAGGTGTAGATTTACAAATGTTAATAAAAAAATGGAAAATAATAGTCTTTTCATTTAGAATTCCTTTGGTATTTGATAATTACTTTATATTTTGAAACAAAAATAACATTAAAAAAAGTTAAACAAAAATGTAACGTTTTTTTGTTTAGTTGTTTATTATATAAAAAAGAGGCTTATTTGTTCAAATATTTACTCATTCTTTTATCACCGTTATTATTATTATCAGAGAACGATAAACCATTAAGGTTTGGAGTACTATTGGGTGGTAACTATATTCAAAATGAAACTATGTTACCTGTTATATCTGGTGATACTTGTTGTGGAAATTTCAATAATGGCTCTGGAGCTAGTTTTTATACAGGACTTTCATTGAATTATGAGTTTTTACCAAGCTTTGTTTCTGCTGACCTAAGATTTCTTTTTGATTCTAGACCGGCAAATCTAACAGTTAATACAGAAGAATATGAAGTTTTCAATCCAAATAAACAAGTTTATGAAAAAGCAGTCATACAAAATGATTTAGAAGCAACTTTGAATTATTTTGTTTTTGATGTTGGTTTTAAAATTCGTCCTATAAGAACTTTACCAATTGCATTTAGATTCGGATATGATTTTTCAGATGCATCTATTACTAAACAATACACCCAGACAAGAAGTATTATTGAACCATCAGGAATAAGAATTAATGGTGAGTCATTAGAAACAGTTGCAGAAGAAGATTTTAATAATTTATCAGTTTCTCAAGGTTTATCAGGTTCATTGATTGGGGATATTGAACTCTCTGAAACTATCTTACTTTCTCCAGAGTTGAGTTATCGTTACCCTATTAATTCATCAATGGAAGAAATTGATTGGTTTACTACATTATTTAGAGCTGGTGCAACTATTTCTGTAAGATTAAATAAACCGATTGATGAAGTATATATAGAAGATACAATAGAATCTATTGAAGAAGTACCTACTACTATTGAAGAAAAAAATATTGTTGAAGATGTAAATGTAATTAACAATATTTCGATTGATAATTTAAAAATAACTCAGACAGTAGTTACTCAAACATATCCGATTCTTCCTTATATTTTCTTTGATAGTACTTCAAGTAAACTATCTAAAAAGTACTATTATATTGGAGATACGAAGAATTTCTCAGAACAATTATTGGAAAAAAATTCGCTTAAAATCTATGAGAGATTGATAGATATTATTGGAAGTAGGTTGAAAGAATCCGGCAGTAGGTTAACTATAAAAGGATTTACAGACGGTAAAGAAAAAGCTACTTTAGAAGAAAGAAGGGATTTAGCATATAGTAGAGCAAATACAGTAAAAGACTATCTTATTAGTAAATGGGGCATTAACCCTAGCAATTTATCTATAGTGACTGAAGATATACCTAACCAACCTACTAGTTCTAGTTATTTGGAAGGTTTAGCAGAAAATAGAAGGGTTGAATTAGTTCCTGATGATATAAGTCTATTAAAACCTATTGTTCATTCTCAGTTTATGGAATACGCTACTGATAGAAATGAACTAAATATTGGATTAGAAACAGATACGAAGAATATAAAGGATTATACTATTATAATAAAAGATAATAATAATCAGCTTTATACCGAATCTAAGCAGAGTACAATACCTGAAAGTACATCAATAAAACTTAGTAAATCATTAACAAGTTATATTGCCGAGTCTGATTATAATAATTTGGTATTGGAGTTACTAGTAACTAGGAATGATGGACGAATTGAGAATAAAGAAATACCATTTGAAGTAGTAAAAGAAAATAATGATTTTGAATTAGGTAGATTGAATCTTATTGTATTTGATTTTGATAAATCGATTATTAGTGACGCTAATAAAAATATGATTGATGAATTTATAGTCAAGAATATTTCAAATGAATCACAGATAGATATTATCGGATCGACCGATTTTTTAGGGGAGAGAATTTATAATAAGGAATTGTCTCAAAAAAGGGCAGATAATGTAGCAGATTACATAAATACATTGCTACCTAGTATAAAGTTTAATAATGTAATAGGAATTGGATCTGAAAATCCAAAATTTGATAATTCTACACCTGAAGGAAGATTCTATTGTAGAACAGTTTTAATAGAAGTTAAAACGCCAATAAAAATAAATTAAGGAGGTTTAATATGACAACAATACAAAGTAGATCAAAAGCTTCACTGATTATGCAAGCTGTAAGACCATTTTCATTTTCAGCATCTGTAATACCTGTACTGGTGGGTGCAATGTTTGCATTTGCATATTTCGAAGGTGAGATTCTATGGTACTTATTGCCGGTAGTAATTATTGCTAGTGTTTTACTTCACTCAGGGACTAATTTAGTCAGTGAATACTTTGATTTAGAAAAAGGAGTTGATAGAAAGGATACTTTCGGATCGAGTAAGGTTTTAGTAGAAGATTTATTGCCACCTAAAACAGTTTTAGTGGCAGGTTATATATCATTTGCACTTGGTTTTATATTGGGTATGATATTAGTTTATGTTCATGGTCTCCCAATTCTTTACTTAGGATTATTTGGTATAGCTGGAGGGATGTTCTATACTGGTAAACCAATTGGCTATAAGTATGTTGCACTAGGAGATGTACTTGTATTTTTACTAATGGGTCCCCTTATGGTAGTTGGTTCATACTTTTCTTTAACAGGAGAATTCGATTGGAATGTTGCAATAGTGTCTTTACCTATAGGCCTTTTAGTGACTGCAATATTAAATGCTAATAATATTAGGGATATAAAGCATGATACAGAAGCTCAAGTAAAAACATTAGCTACAATTTTAGGAATAAATGCTGCAAAAAAAGAATATTATTTTCTAATTATTGGTGCTTATTTGAGTGTAGTATTGATGGTAATTAGTGGACTACTTAGTTTCTGGTCATTATTAATAATCATTTCGCTACCAGTAGCATTAAAGAATATTAAAGACATTTCTATAGCAGAGGTTAACAACCCAGAAGCTATTGCAATGATGGATATTAGAACTGCACAATTGCACATGCAATTTGGATTATTACTTACTATTGGGTTAGTATTAACAGCATTATTATAAAATGATAATAAAGAGACGGTTATGAAAAAGATAAAGCTAAATAATTTAAATGGGACTTTATACGTAAATCCTAGTCTTAGTAGAGTTGATAATTTGAAACAGGTAACTCTTACTTTAGATGAAGAAGAAGGTAACTTGACAGATGAAAAAGCTAAACATCTATTAAGACGTATAACATTTGGACCAACTCCCAAAGAGGTTGATCTAATAAAGGATAGACCAATTTCAGAAGTTGTAGATGAATTATTAGGTGATGGTTTAGACTATCTACCTGAAAATGAATTAAGATTGCCTCCAAGTGGAACACTTAATTGGATTAATACAGTAGAAGAAGATCCTTCTAAAGTACACGTAACAATAAGAGGTACAATAGAAGGAACTCATAAAAATAGATATACTCAATTTGTAAACTGGTGGTTGAGTCATATGTCAAATGATATCATTAATTCTAAAAATATGACAGTGTCAGAAAGATTAACTTTATTCTGGCATACACATTGGTGTATCGAATTTTCTTACGATACCCAAGGGTATATACCTCCACCTTTGATATACAGAAGTAATCAATCAATTCGTAAACATAGGTTAGGAAATTTTAAAAAATTCGTCGAAGAAATGACTTTAGATGGTGCATATCTACTATATCAAAGTCTAAATTTAAGTTCTGGGAAAAATCCTAATGAAAATTATGCTCGTGAACTAATGGAACTCTTCACAATGGGAATCGGAAACTATAGTGAAGGTGATATAAGAGAAGCTGCTAGGGCATTGACAGGTTGGAGGGTTTCAGCACATAGACAAGATCCTAAACCTTTTGAGTTTTTTGATACATATTTCTCACCACAAGATCATGATTTAGACTCGAAGCAAATCATGGGAGAAACGATATCTGCTAGAGCTGAAGAAGATAATACTATGGATAAAGTTAGGGAAGGTGAAGTAAAGGGGCTTATAGATATACTTTTTAGAAGAAGACCTGAACCTATAGCTCGTTTTATTTGTACAAAAATTTACAGTCATTTCGTTTATAGTAACCCATCTGAATTTGATCAATTATTTATTGATGAACTCGCAACTGAATTCATTGCTAGCGACTTTGAATTATTACCAGTATTCCGTAAGCTATTTAAGAGTAAGCATTTCTACGAAAAATCTAATGTAGGTGTTCAAATCAAGCAACCAGTCGAACTCATTGTAAATTTAGAAAAACTATTAACTATTGATTATGTTAATTCTACTGCAGCACTAGATGATTTAGAACAAGAAATCTACGATCCACCTAATGTAAGTGGGTGGAGTGGTTATAGAAGTTGGATTTCAACGAAAACCTATCCAAGAAGAGTTAACCATTTGACAAACTTAATTGCTAATAAGACTAACGCACAATGGCTGACATTTTTATCAGAATTTCCTAGCCCTTCAAATTTTGATATTCTATTCAAGGAATTGATTGAATATACATTACCAAAATCAGTTTCTCCTGAAAGAATTACTGTACTAAAAAATAGAATAGAAGCTATATCAAAAGTAAATACTAGCAATTGGACACAATTATATAATAGTGGTAGTCAAGAGATCGGAAAGTTTTTAAACACATATTTTCAGGAGATAATAAAAGTCCCTGATATACATTTAGCATAAGGTGATAAAATGAAAAGAAGAGATTTTATAGCAACTACATTAGCGACAGGTTCAGCTCTTAGTTTACATCCTTATATAGCTAAGACGAATCCTATAAGAAGTTCAAAATTACAATCAGCAGACGATTTTTTAGAAGACGATAGTATAATGATTATTATCGATTTATTTGGTGGTAATGATGGCTTAAATACTGTAATACCACTTCAACAAGATGAATACTATAACCTTAGACCAAATATAGCATTAAAGGAAGAAGATGCAATTAGATTTTTAAGTTCAAATATTTATTTACATCCGGCGCTCGTAACAAATGTTGAAAACGATGGCTTTCTTGGTTTGCTTCAAAATGGTAATCTTGCAATTATAGAAAGAGTTGGCTACGAGAATTATACAATGTCTCATTTTAGATCATCTGATATATGGTCAAGTGGAATAGTTAATACTGACCCTAGTATAAAACTTTTAGATGGTTGGCTTGGTAGATATTTTGCATCTAAACTTGATAATTATCCGTTTGAGATTCCTGAACATCCACTAGGGATATCAATAAGTGGTGAAGTACCTTTAGAATTCAGAAGTGAAAAAGGCCACATGGGGATAGCTCTAACAGATCCGAATAGTTTTTATAATCTTGGGAAAGGGTTAACTCCGTTTGAGAATAAATTTCAAGGTGATACTAATTTTGAGAATGAATTTAATTTTATTCATACGATTGCAGAGCAATCTGAAATATATTCTCAAGAAGTAAAACTTGCATTCGACAAAGGAATAAATGCAGTAAAATATCCAACTACAGGATTGGCTGCAAAAATGGGATTAATTTCGAAACTAATTTCTGGTGGATTAAAAACGAAAGTATATCATCTTAGATTAAGTAGTTTCGATTCTCATGTACAACAAATGAATGAGCCTTTGGCTGGTCAACATCCTATATTATTAAATCAACTAGCTTCTGCAATTTCTTTATTTATGAAAGATGCAACTATACAAGGATTCTCAAAAAGAGTAGCTGGGTTAACGACTTCTGAGTTTGGTCGACGTGCTTATGATAATGGTAGTAGAGGTTCTGATCACGGAGCTAGTAATGTTATGTTTATGTTTGCTCACGATGATAATATAACCGGGCATATATTTGGAGAATCTCCAATTCTTTCTGATTTAGATAATAATGGTAACCCTAGATTTCAATATGATTTCAGAAGACTTTATACAGATTTCTTAGAAACTTGGTTTGGTGCTTCTGAATCAGATACTGAAAATATATTCGG
>JAUHXN010000145.1 GCA_030426865.1 bacterium
ATATCGAAGAGTACTTGGCAGTACCATTGTGTAGTGCTTCAAGAACCTCTTCGCGGCTAGCTCCTAGCGTTTCAACAGCAGAGTATAAGTATAACCCATGACCTGCTTCATCTTGTACTTTAGCGGTAGCTATTAGTTTACGTCTGAGTGAAGGAGCGCGTTGTATCCAATTGCCCTCGGGTAACATACCTACTATCTCGCTATGTGCATGTTGCGACATCATACGGATCAGGTTTTTACGGTAAGCTTCGGGCATCCAATCTTTGGGCTCTATTTTCTCACCAGCATCTATTTTCGCTTGGAACTCTTCTAATCTTTTTAAATCTTCCATTTTCAATTCGGTTTTATCTTTTACAATTTTCTAATATAATCTATTTACGGAATAAAAGCAATGTTATTTAGTAGTTGAATATCTTTTTTTAGAATTATTTGTATAGAAGAAGACTTTCTAAATTTTTAAAAGATGTAGCATAAAAAAAGTGACAATGTCTGGAGACGTTTTTGCTGTTGAGGTGTCTTTATACATACAGACGTTTCTAAAATCAAAAAAGAATATAATTTTTCGATTTATATGTGACAAACTTAATGTTCAACTGTCATTATGATAACATTTATTACAAACTGGAGAATTTCATGAAATCTATATACTATTTACTTATTTTATCACTATTTCAATTTGGATTTACTTACGTAGATGCCAAAGATGATATACAGATAAAAACCAATATCAAATCGCTAGAACTTGCTTCGTCGGAAGGGACTGAGTTCTTTGTCGCTTTCCCATATAATGATAATAAGCAACAACAGGGTCAAAACCTTGCTATATACGTTACGTCTAGAGTAGATAATGTAGTAACATTGTCGAATGATGCTCTAGGACTGAACATTAAAAAATCAGTAAAAGCTAATGAAACAGTTGAATTTTCAACTTCTACAGGCCTATTAGATTGGGGTGCAGAGATTTTTGATTTCGAAACAGTAACTAATGGAGGTTATAAAATAACTTCCGAATCTCCAGTAACAGTATTTTGTCTTAATTCTAAGATAGTAACATCAGAAGGATATATGGCTATACCTACACGTAGTTGGGGTAAGGAGTATATACATAATAGCTTTTATGATTTCAAAGAAGCTAGAGAGTGGGCTGGTGGATTCGTAGTCCTAGCTAAAGAAGATGACACAAGGATTGTTATTAATATAGTTGATGGTGCTAATAGAGCTAGAGGTTTTGGTGAAACTACTGGCGGTAAAATGCACGGAGATCAGATAGAAGTTTATCTTAATGAGGGTGAGACTTATGCCGTACAGGGTACAGGTACAACAAGAGGTATATTTGACCTAAGTGGTACAAGAGTAGTATCAGATAAACCTATTGGACTTATTTCGTACCACAATAGAGCTATGATACCTGCTACTGTTGTGAATAATGGTAGAGACCATATATTAGAGATGATCCCAGCTGTTGAAGCCTGGGGAAAGGAGTATTTCTCTGTTGAGTTGGAAAGAAATACTGACAAGGGAGACTATTTCAGAGTTGTAGCCGCCGAAGACAATACAACGCTAGATATAATATGGTATGATAAAAAAAGCAAACAAAAAGTAAATGAATTCAAATCTATAGAATTAGAAAAGAAAGGGAACTGGTTCGAGTATAATGGTGAAGGTGCAACTAGTCCACATGAATTGGAATCAATAAGAGGTGTTGCTCATTTCACTGCAGACAAGCCAATTTTGGTTTGTCAATATTCTTATTCTGCGAATTACGATGGAGCTGCATTTATGGATCCTTTTATGATAGTTTTAACTTCAGTAGAACAATACACAACCTATGCATATTCTACAACACCGCTTAATTATGGTAACAATGAATACCGTGAGAATTTCGTTAGAATAATTGTAAAAGCTGACACCATAGACCCAATAAATAATATTAGGCTTTTAAACTCATTCAAACTAAATGGTGTTAATTTAGACTATAAAAATGAGTATTATAACTATGGTAGAATCCCAAATTCTGAGTACTATTGGATTTCAATATTCTTAGATAAAGCCCAAACATTTAATTTAGAGAGTTTAGTACCTTTTACTGCTTCGATATACGGCTTCGCTAACTTTGACTCCTATGGTTGGCCTGCTAGCTCTAATGCTAAGCGCCTTAACGTAACAGATTCATTATCACCTGGTATTGTTAAGATGGATAATAACGATGGATATTTGTTTGGAGTAAGTGATAATCCGGAAGGAAATAGAAACGGAAAAGAAGGTGATTGGCCAAAGCAAGTAGATCAAGGAATTAGCCAAAAACCGGCTCTAAGTTCATCAAGTTATAATTTCACAGCACCTATTATTTTAGATGATAAAGGGAGAGAAATTGAATGGAATAGTGAGAATGTTTACTCCAATTTCCAATTCAAAGTGGATGTAGATAATAAATATGAAAACGCTATGGGTATAATTAGCGTTACTGATAATGGGGGTAATACTTCTGAGATTAATATTTATTACGAAGTAGATAGCTTAGTAGTCGGATTATTGAATAAAGAAGTACTTGCTGAAAGAGTAAATATGACTTCGGAATTCAACTTAAAAGTAGAGAATATATCTGAGTCAGATGTTACTATCAATAGTATAAGTATTAGTGATAACTCTAACTTTTCTTTGGAAGGAAGTCTAAGTCTACCAATGACAATTGAGAAAGGTAAGTCTCTACCTTTGATGATGACATTTAATCCGGATAAAGAGGGTGAAAGTGCTGCTAATGTCATTGTAGAGACTGATGATTTGTCTTGGAATTATAACTTATCTGGTAACGGTTATGTGCCTACTATTCACATAAGTAATATTGATTTCGGTTCAATTAATATATCAGAAGGCAGCGACACTTATAAGGGAAGTGTGATGATTAAGAACAGTTCAGCAACTGTCGATGGGGCTTATTCGGATATAACAATTAGATCAGTTTTAGTTGACCCTACTTCTCCAAATGCAGATCAATTCACTAATTTCAGAATAGAGGGAACTAATACACCTATATCAGAAATAGATGGACTTGTATTACCTGTCGGAGAATCTATAAATGTTGAATTTGATCTTAAAGCAGATGGTACAGAAGGAAATAAATTTGCTAGATTATCGGTAATAAGTGATGCAGGACCAGCTACCGGAAATGGAGAATTACCAATTACAGAGAATCATATTGGTTACCAATTCGATGGTGAGTTTACTGTGAACAATAAATCTGCATTGGATGATGGCGGATATATAGAAGCAGAGCTTATCAATAAAACTCAAAGTTCTGTAGAGAATGGAGTTGATTATAGTTCACTTCAAATGAAGTTATTAAGCTCCAATCCGCTTGATGGAGAATCTATTTCATTAGAGATTATGAATGAGAATAGCTCTAACGTATTAATTACTATTTCCGATATCAAAGGGAATATAATTAGCAAATTATTCGATGGTAAAGTAACGAATAATAGCACAAAAGAATTCTCTATTAAAGGAATGGCTGCTGGTGTTTACTTCATCAATGCAACAAACGGTGATTCACAAGTAATAACTAAATTGATAATCGAGAAGTAATGAATCTCAACCGTTTAAGCTAAGACAGACCAATAAGACGATAAGAATAATACCGAACTCTAGTATTACTTACATAAAGTGATGCTAGAGTTTTTTATAATAAAACAAATTAAGACTAGTGCTTATCTTATAGCTTCATTACTAGGTCTTCTTCAGAAGGTTTAAGTGTAGGGCAATCACCAAAAGTTATTAAGTTTTTGAATGCCTTTACAGGTAGTTGTTCGTAAAAAGAAAGATCTTTGCTTAGCTCTAGTATAGCCGCGTGATGTCTGACAAGAGTGGTTTCAACTGTTTGTATTACTTCACCTTCTTCTTTTAATTTTTTTAGATCATTGAGTTCTAGTCTATATACTAGGTTTTCATATCTAACAGCTAAGTTTAGTAATATAGAATTAACTGGTATTCTATCAGCGCGGAGTCTATTCGGGAAGCCAGTTCCATTCGGCTTTTCCCACATTTTAAGACATACATTAGCTACAGGAGCTAGATTGAAATTATCCTGTAAACTACTAAAAGAAGAAATAAAGTGGTTTCTGTATATTTGTTGTTCCGATGATGCTAGTTCGGCAGGATCATTAAGATGATATTTATCTGAAACTCCTATTCTCTGTATTCCTTGAATAAAAGCAGCATAAACAAGATTATCAGTTTCATCTTCACTCAAATCGAATTGCTTTGCAAGATATCTACAGGTAATACATATACTGCTCAAACCTTGTCGAAAATAATACTTTGAATCATTTTGAGCTAATATGTATAGTTGGTTGATAATAGATAGAGTTTCTATGCTCATATCATGATCACCAACTAAACTCTTTATGCGCTTTTCGTATTTGTCTATCCTAGCTTCGTAATCTTTTATTCTATTTGTGAGCATTTTTCGTGTATTATACTCTTCGAAAGCATTTGATACATTTTTAATTAATGCTATGTTGTCAAAGGGTTTGACGAGATACATAAATGCTTTGGCTTCTGATATCACCTCCATTATATTCTGGAGGTCTTGGTTTCCGGTAAGGATTATCCTTTTGGCATCAGGTACGAATTTAGTAGATTGGTTTAGAAACTCCGATCCTTGGATACCTGGCATCATCTGGTCACTAAGTATAACTCCTGGAGTGTATCCATTTTCAAGTATCTCGAGCCCCTCTTCTCCAGAGTGAGCTGTTTCCAAAGTACAGTATTTTTCGAATATTCTCGATAATAACTTGACTATTATCTTGTCATCATCTACAATTAGTAGCTTACCTAATTTTTTTTCATCAACCATACTAATCTACTACATTTATTAACACATCATGGAATCTATTATAATCCTCAGTCTTGTTATCGGCATTTGCAAATATAAGTATAGCGCCGCTAGACCAATCAATTTCTAAATGCTCGATGTTTAGATTATTTAATTTTGTTAATATACCGTTTATTTTCGAATTATTCAACTCACATATATAAATTAAATCTATTTCCTTTGTGATATATGCTCCATCCATATCCAATAGTTTATTGATATTCTTTTCGAATACGTAGTGAATTGAATTCTCTATTTGGTTGCTCGATAATAAGTTAAGACTTTTATTTACAACTGTATTAGTTATATGTTTATTAATTAGATAAAGATTTTTTTTCGAATTAGTTTTGAATGTATAAAGTGTACATTTTCTTTTTATAGTAATGGTAGGTATTGGGTTTTCTTTATTCGTAGTTACTTGGGTACCGTGATTTTCAGAGTTAAAGGTATTAAGTATTTTGACAGGTATATTTGCTTTTAGTGTTGGTTTCAATGTATCTGGGTGAATTACTTTTGCTCCAAAAAAAGCCATACGCTCTAAACTTTCTATATTTATACTTTGCTTCGTGATTGGATTATTAATTAACCGAGGGTCAGCAGACATAACTCCGTTAACGTCAGTCCATATTTGCAGTTCATTTGCTTTTAGTTCAGCTGACAAAATAGCGGCTGAATAGTCAGAGCCACCTCGGCCTAAGTTAGTTATATTCCCTAGTGTATTTTTACAGATAAACCCTTGTGTAACTATTGTATTAGTAGATTCTAGCTGCTGCAAAAGCTCTGATTTATTTACTATTGAGTATTCACCACTCTTGTTGTCATAGATTAAGTGATCTGTTATATTGAGAAAACTGCAAGAGTTTTTTTGACTATAGAACTCATAGAATATAGTACTCGACAATAGCTCACCAAAAGCAACTATCCTATTTGCCACATTATCACTTATATGTTCAAGTAATTCAACGCTATAGATGAGTTGGTCTAGTTCATGGAGTAAGGAAGTAATCTTGCTTTTAGAGTTTTCATCTAAGCAAAGATTGTCACAAAACTGAAGCATTTTTACTTCAATTTCGTTGTATATAACACGAGCAATTTCTAGATTTTCAGGGAGTGAATTTGTAATATTGACAAGTCTATCTGTGATTCCAGCACTAGCTGAAAGCACAACAATTTTTTTTACTGGTTGCTGATTTATAGCGTCAGCAACTAATTGCATAGCTTCGGCAGTACCTACGGATGTACCACCAAATTTCATGACTATCATTACAGTTCCAAGATTGGTGCCAAATGCTCAGCATCAGTAAGGTGAACCAATACCTGATCTTCTACCAAAGAAGCAACAGCAGCTTTAGCATCTGACAATTTTACTTTATGTTTGTATGCGAAATGCCATATATCTATACCACCATAATGAATTTCTAATGCCAGTAGTTGATTAGGAGTTAGTCCTTTTTTTTCCATAAACCTTACTTTTGCGGCCTCTACCATTACTTCAGATTCTCTATCAACTAATAGTTGAGGCATAAAGTAATAATTATCTACAGTTTGTAAATCACAAATTGGGAAACCACGACCATCTTTCTCTAGCAGTTGCGGTAAAAACTCTATAGAAACTGTATAGTTTTCTTCATTTTCTGACCATAAGTCATTCCAAACTAATCTGTCTTCTTCTTTTAGCCATTTGAAAAAATCTATTTCGAATTGAGGTAACTTAAACATACGAGCGGCAGTGAACTCATTTTTTAAAAGCTCTCCGTACTCTTTTTCCATTTTCAAAAAGACTTCTTCAGGAATATCCAGTACTCCTTCGTCTGTCACTAATTTTGTGAAAAATTCAATTATTTCTTGATTATTGCTACTCATAAACCTTTTTCATTTTTTATTAGCAGAATGACGACTAGAATAACTAGTTATTTCTCAGTCGGTTCAGCTTTCTTTTTCTTCTCGTTTTCTTTCCACAATAGAAATAATGTAATTATAAGGCCTATCATGACTAATGAATTTGTAGTCAGTGAAGCCATTTTACCAGTTTCAAACTTAGGGGATTCATACTTGAATTCTACTTTATGTTTACCGGCAGGTAATACTATACCTCTCATAAAGTAATTTGATTTTATTATTTCTGTTTCTTTACCATCTACGTATGCCTTCCAAGACGGGTAGTAAACCTCGCTGAGTAATAGGAAGTTAGTGCCAGTAGCGATTGCTTCTAAAGTAATCTTCTCGTTTCTATAGTCCGTTATTTTAACGTTAGCACCTTCAGTTACTGGGTCTATATTTTTGCCTAACTTCTCTTCAAGATACACAACTTCTGTAGGATTGAAATTAGCATTTTGACCTGGGTTATATTCCATCCGTTTAAGAATAGACAAGGGTTTATCTACTTCAGTAGTATTAACAAAGAAAGCACGAGGCAAATAACT
>JAUHXN010000146.1 GCA_030426865.1 bacterium
AGCTCTTCGAATCCATTGAGCAGTACTAATCCGTTGAGGACTGCCACACCAAATAGGACTATGAACCCAACACCAGCAGAGATACTGAATGGTAAACCACGCATCCATAAAGAAAGCACTCCACCTATTGCAGCAAATGGAATAGCAAAAAATATCAGAGAAGTGTATTTGAATGATTTTAGTGCGAAATAAATAAGTATAAAGATTAGTAATAGCACTACTGGTATTACTACTTTTAATCTTGTCATCGCTCTATCTAGATTCTCGAATGCACCACCATAAGCTATATTATAACCAACGGGAAGCTCTAGTTCAGTATCTAGTTTTGCTCGGATTTCCTTAACTAGTGATTCTATATCTCTGTCTCGGACATTGATACCGACATATACTCTGCGATTAGTATTATCACGACTTATCTGCATTGGCCCGTCGTTGTACTCTATTTCAGCTACTTCAGAGAGCGGCACTTGCGTACCGTCGGGAGTATTGATATATAAGTATCTAATATCATCTATATTAGTTCTTACACTTTCGTCTAATCTGACTACCATATCATAGCGCTTTTCGCCTTCGAATATAACCCCTGCTTCGCCGCCGGCAAAAGCCGTTTTAAGAGTGTTATTCAAATCTGAAATATCTAAATCATATCGAGCCATTTTTTGTCTATTGTACTTAACGGAAATTTGAGATAGCCCAGTAGTGGCTTCTACAGACATATCGCCTATACCGTCAATTCCTTGTATGAGGTCACTAACTTCCTGTGCTTTTTTAGCAAGTATATCGAGGTCTTCACCAAAGATTTTGATGGCTATGTCTTGTCTAACACCAGTTAACAAGTCATTGAATCGCATTTCTATTGGTTGGGTGAACTCATAGTTTATACCAGGTATTGATTGCAATTCTGCTTTCATTTTCTCAATAAGTTCATCTTTCGTATTAGCGCTAGTCCACTCGTCTCTTGGCTTGAGCTTCACTATACAGTCGCCTATCTCCATTGGCATAGGGTCTGTGGGTACTTCTGCTACCCCAAACCTAGTCATTGCATCATTCACTTCAGGGAATTTTTCTAATAGCAAACTCTCTACTCTTGTTGATGCCTTTATGGCTTCTTCTAAAGATGAACCCGGTTTTAATATTACGTGGAATGCCAAATCGCCTTCGTCTAATTGCGGTATAAACTCTCCACCTAATTGACTAAATATATATACTGAAAAACCAAGTACAACTACTACTATTGCTACAAATATTTTTGCCTGTTTGAGTACAAAACCAAGTACAAAGCCATACCAATTTTCTAGTTTTTTAACTAGCTTATCTCCGAAACTAATCTTATCATTGGACTTTAAGAAAGTTGCTGACATCATTGGTACATAAGTCAAACACAGTATCATAGCTCCAAGCATAGCAAAACCAAAAGTCAATGCCATTGGTTTGAACATCTTGCCTTCAACCCCTTCCAAAGAGAGTATAGGAATGAATACTATTAGTATAATCAGTTGACCGAAAAATGCTGAGTTCATCATATTCTTAGATGAAGCTTTCGCTATGGCTTTCATATCATAAGGAGTGATTTGCTCCTTTGTTTTCTTGATTTTCTGGGTAATACCGAAGACTGTACTTTCAACTATTATCACCGCTCCATCGACTATAATACCGAAGTCAATAGCTCCCAAACTCATTAGGTTAGCCCATACATCGAGCCAATTCATTAGAATGAATGCGAAGAGCAAAGAAAGTGGAATAGTAGATGCTACTATCAATCCGCCACGCCAATTACCTAAAAATAGCACTAAGACAAAGATTACAATTAATCCACCTTCTATTAGATTAGTGAATACTGTCGAAGTTGTATCTTCTATTAACACACTTCTATCAAGAAATGGTACTATCTTTATACCTTTAGGTAAAGAATTCTGTATTTGCTCGACTCTGTTTTTTACATTTTCAATTACGTCATTGGAGTTATCTCCTTTTAACATAAGAGCCATACCACCTACGGCTTCGCCTTGTCCATTCTTAGTGAACGCACCGTATCTTACTGCTTTCCCCATCTGTACATCAGCTACATCGCTAATGTAAATCGGGATGTCGTTCATATTCTTGATTCTTATCGATCGTATATCATCTAGACTACGGATTAGGCCTTCACCTCGGATGAAGTTTGCTTGGTGGTTTTTGACTATATAAGCTCCACCAGTATTTTCATTATTCTTTTCTAAAGCTGAAAATACTTCACCAATAGTTAACCCCATCGATTTCAACTTTTCCGGATGTATTGCTATTTCATATTGCTTTATATTACCACCAAAACCGTTTACTTCGACCACACCAGGCACCATCGCCATTTGGCGGCGGACAATCCAATCTTGGTAAGTTCGTAAATCTGTGAGAGAATACTTGTCTTTATATTCGGGGTCAACTTCTAATGTGTATTGGTATATCTCACCCAAACCAGTTGATATTGGCCCCATAGTTGGTGAGCCAAAATCTTTTGGTATCTCGGATCTAACCATTTCTAGCTTTTCTTGTACTAATTGACGAGGTAGATATGTCCCCATATCATCTTCGAATACGACTGTAACTACTGAAAGACCAAATCTAGATATAGATCTAATCTCTGTTACACCGGGTAGATTAGAGAGCTCCAATTCGACTGGATATGTGACGAATTGCTCTATATCTACCGTCCCCAAATTGGGGGCTTGTGTTATTATTTGAACTTGGTTGTTCGTGATATCGGGAACTGCATCTATTGGAACTTTATTCATGCTCCAAATACCAGCCACTATAAGGACTATTGTCAGTGCTCCGATAGCAACTCGATTCTCGATTGAGAAATCAATAATTTTGTTAATCATATAACTAACCTATTGCTATAAATATATATTTTAAATTATAATATCAGCTAATGCTTCGCAGTGATGCGATGTGAGGAAGTTATATTAAGATTTCGGAGGTGTTACTTTGGGTTGTATGTATTGATCAATAGTAGAGAATGTATGCTCTTGACATTCAATGATAGTATATTCTAATATGAAGTCTATCTGGGTGTGGTCTTCTACTAACTGTGTGCTGCAACAACTACACATACAAAATGGAGTGCAAGTTTCTTCATGAGGTACCACATCAGTATGAACGTCACTACAATCAACCACACTATATTCGGTATGATTTTCGAACTCATCGTCATGATTGTCTGTGCAAGGGAATGCAACAAACGAGGTAATCAAAATGAGCAATATGATAGAAACTATTTTCAAAAGTAATATCTGTTGTTTAATTAAAAGACTCAATTGTCTTCTATTTATTTTTACAATTTAGTAAAAAAAAATTTAATTAACGAAGATATGATTTTTTTATATATTTGACTATTCTATTAATTAACATTTAGTTAATATAAAATGCAACCTATAATAGACCATCTACAAATAACAGTTAAAGACTTTAAAAAAGCTGAAGCTTTCTATGACAAACTTATGCCAATTCTTGGATTTGACCTCGCTAATAAATCAAAAGGTAGGGTAGATAAACACGAGTTCGATGTAATAGAATATGTTCACCCTAATATAACCATTGGTATCAACTCGCCAAGAAGCGTATATGACCAAGATACAGTCAATAGAAGGAAACCAGGCGCTATTCATCATTTAGCTTTTAGAGCTACCTCAATAGATGAAATAGATAGTCTATATCCTTTAATCAAAGACATAGGTGCTAATATAGTTGACCCTCCTCAATACTATCCTCAACATGGTGAGAAGTATTATGCTCTTTTCTTTAAAGACCTAGATGGAATAAAACTTGAAATAATGTTCGAAGAGAAATAAATCTATTAATCTTTAATCTTCAAACGTATTATTCTACCTGGCCCCTGAGTAGCAGCATATAGATAACCATCTGGTGACATCTGTACATCTCTGAACCGTGCATACCCTTGAAGACTTCGTACTGTTTCAGTTACTTTATTATCCTTTACTATTATCCTGTGCAAATGTGATCCCCTTAAAGCACCAAAAATAATATCTAATTCATTAGTAGCTTCATCGTAATTGATCATATCCATACCACAAGGTGCAATAGAAGGAACCCAATAAGTAATAGGGTCTTTGTAACCTGGTATTGATGTTTTATCGGTTATAGGTGTTCCATCATAATTTATTCCAAAAGTCGCCAATGGCCAAGCGTAATTTTCACCAGCTTCAATCAAGTTTAACTCGTCACCTCCTTGTGGTCCATGTTCTATAGCCCAAATTTCATCTTTTTCACTAAGATAAAACATACCTTGTATGTTCCTATTTCCCATAGTGTAAATCTTTGGTTGAGCTCCTGGTGCATTCAGATATGGGTTATCTTCAGGAATACTACCATCATCATTTATTCTTAGTACTCCACCATAGTGATTAGTACTATCTTGAGCATTATTATCCCTGCCTCTATCCCCTATTGAAAAATACAGTTTGTTATCTTTATCAAATATAATCCTAGAACCGAAATGATTACCACCACTTAATAGTGGTTCACCTCTGAATAGTTCTTCAAAATTTTCTAATGTATTTCCATTCAGCACTCCCCGTCCAACTGCTGTTGTATATTGAAAATTTTCGCCTACAGAGTAAACTAGATACACTAGATTATTCTCTTTGAAATTAGGATGAAGCGTAACGTCTAACATTCCACCTTGACCTGCTGACTGATAATCTGGCAATCCTGAAATAAAAGATGTTTCATCTTCTGAGATACTATGTCTATATAGGCCACCATCTTTTTCTGTAAATATTAGATTGTCATTATCTATGAAATCAATACTCCAGGGATTAGAGAGAAAATCAACTATTACCTTATCGACTTCTAATTCACCAAAAGGATATCTGTTCTCGGTTGATAGCTCCTCAAATTCGATCGAAGCAATTACCTCGAGAGTGAATTCGCTAACCCCATTCTTTCCTTTGAAAAGCATACGTCCAGAGTTAAAAGAAATCTCAGAATTATCATCTAACTCAATTTCAGATATTTCATCGTGTATTGTAGTTATAATAGCTATTGTACTAGCTTCCAAATCGAATGATATTTCTGATATATCTTCAGGTGAGTATTCGTTTATAGTATTATCTGTACTTATTATCTGAACTTTATGTTGTGAATACGAAAAGCTAAATGACAAAAGTGCAATTATAAAGATTATTATTTTCATGTTATTTCTAATTTTTAATTATTTTATAGTTGTGGTACTTGTTGTTTACTACTAGCGTTAGGAAGTAGTTACCAGCTGGGAATTGGCGTAAATCAATTCGATTTTCATCAAATTGTGAATACAAAACAGCTCCTGACATATCGCTTATTATTACTTCGAATTTAGTGATATCTCCCATATCTATTGAAAGATAATTTTGAATCGGATTTGGATAAACACTTATTTTGTCACTATATGTCTCGACAGAAGTAAGAGGCGAAACTACTACATCTAGCATATCTCGTAACTCACCGTCTTCAGTCTCAACTGTGATTACAGCGCTACCTTCGGAAACAGCAGTTATCAATCCATTGCCGTCTATTGTAGCAATATTATTGTCGCTCGATGACCACGAAACAGATTTGTTAGTAGCGTTTTCGGGGGTTATAGTATATTCAACTTGGAAGGTTTCTCCGTTTTTTAGCTCAATCTTCTCTTCTTCTATTGAAACAGATTCTACACTGACTATACTGTTAACTATAGTAATCCTACTGATATCTTTCAACATAAAACTGTCAGTAGAACCTCCTTTCAAGTTCACATTTAGTTGACTTTGAGCCGTCAACAAGCTAGTACAACATATTAACAGTAAAAAAGGTAAAAAATATTTTTTCATCAAATCTCCAATTTAAATTTCTTTTCAAAGATAACTCTAATAGTAATAACATAAAAGTATTTAATTAATTACATTTTAAGATAAGTTTTTCCATTAATATTATCTGAGAACTTACTTCCAGATCTGTGTTGAATACCCAATTTGGAACATTAATTGTGGGTGGTAGAAATGGAAACAACCCAGGAACAGGAACTGTTGATTTATTGGCAGCCGGTTTAGTCACTTTAATTAAAATGTAAAGCTTAAGTAATAAATTCTAACTTCACAACCCCGCACCAATCAAGACGTGGGGTTTTTTATTATTTAGTAATTTGACTAACGGCATTAGAATTAAGCCATTCATCTAGACCAAATAAATCTAAATATACCGCTTTCTTATCATCAGTTTGATGTTTCTGAATTAAACCAATTATTACAACGTCATTTTCAGATTCTTTTACTAAAACAGATCCTAAATTGTTTGAATCAAATTTGAATTCATTTTTAATTGAATTTTTGTTATCATTTGTATCTAGTAATACATTACAGTAGTTATAACTTTTTGTATTAAATGTTTCACTAACTTTAACTCTTCTGTAAAAAATCGAACTTTCACTTCCTATTACACCACAAAACAAATTCTTAACTATTGATGAGCTATTTCTCTGAGGGTAATTGCAACTAATACTATTTTTTGTTATAATCATCGCTATATCAGGCAGATAAGAGTTACTTTCATTATAATCAGGATGAGGAATTACTTTTTCTATATCATATGTAGTGCCTTCTATTGTTAGAGTTAATTTTGAACTATCCACCCATTTTCTTCCAATTTCCTTTTTAGAAATAATCTGTTGTCCATTTACAAATAATGTATCAGGTATTAATATTCTAGTCTGTAACGAACTCGCATTAGTAACAACAGTATTTTCATTTATAGCAAAACACAAACCTAAATTGATATTCTTTTCATCTTTTACATAGCCAACAAAATTTAATTCCGACTTATTTATTGTTGGTTCCATTTTATCTTGATCAATAAATTCCTTACTGTTTACTGAATATATTGTATTAAAAGCTACTAAAAAAAATAGTAAGTATTTCATTTGTTATCCATTTTTAGATTAAAATTTATTGTGATTTTACAAAATTAGTTAAAATTAGTTAATGATGTTCTTACAATTCAAGTAAATTATCTATTTTTGTCTTTTGATATAATTCTTATTCTATTAATTAATTCAAGGTATGACCTTATGAAAAGAATCTTTTTACTAATTGCAGTAGCTTTACTGACTCTTAGTACTGCTTCCGCTTTAGACCCAATCAAAGTGGCAATAGTTAATACTGGCACTGCACCAGTTAGTGTAGAAATTAGATTAAATAATTACAATGGTGGCACTGCCACACTGCTTTACACTCAGCCAGCAGCTAATT
>JAUHXN010000147.1 GCA_030426865.1 bacterium
AAATACCCGGTTTAGGGAAATCGGGTATGTCACGGATGTAGTCTTGTAGGTTCATTGGTCCAACTTTTTGTAATTAATAAATCCAATTCCGGCTAGAGTCACCCCAACAAACAAGCTGAAAAAGTAAACTGAAAACTCACTCCCCGATATCACTTGATATATACCTAAGACTATGCTTATTAGCCCAAGAACCATTGCTATTAGATTTGCTGATTTCATTTTATTATTCCCAACTGTCTGATTTAGTTATCTACTCTGTCAACTGTTCAATGAAATAGTTAGCCGCAATATCAAAATCTATAAAAACTTGAATTACGTGCTTTTCGCCATTCTCTTTAAAATACATTTCGTATTTAGTTGAATTATTCTCTTCTCTTAGTACTAATGCTAATTTATTATCATCAGTTGGTGAGCCGTATAAACCTTGTAGATAATAGCTTTCTTCTGCAATACCTAGAGCTTTCATTCTGAAATATAGTTTTTCTATTTGTGACATTGATTATTATTCATCATAATATAATTCTATTGCTTCATTCAAATCTGAAAGTAGTTCGGATATATTACTACCAGTTGTGTAAATAGGAAGTTCTTCAACGAAAGCAGAATATCCAGTTGAAGATGTTTCAACTTTGATTGTAAAGTTTTCTTTCATTTTATTTCATCTTTAATTTATTCAAAATATGAATTATTAAAAATATTTACAATGATTTATAATAATCGTTAAGCATAAATATATGATTTTGGAAATTATATAGTTGCTTTAAGTCAACTACATCTTCTGCCCAACATATCTAACAACGTAGCTTTCGCCTTGGTGGAACTCACCTTCTGAAAGATGAATTATTTTTTCTTCTATTAATATAGTTTTTAGTGAGCTGAAATCTTCAAGTATGGATTCTGAATCAAATAGCATATCTATGTTCTTAGGCCCACCTGCACTAGGGTTTTTCTCGCTAAACTGGAGGTGATTTTTACTAAAACCTTCTAATATGATATAACCACCAACTCTCAAGCTAGAGATTAATTTCTGATGGAACTTAGCCCTGATGATTGATGGGAAATGAGCGAAAACTAGTCCAATTGCATCAAACATATTTTCAGAATAGTCAAATTCCAAAATATCTTGCAGTTTGTAGTCAATAGCCACATTTTCAATTTGGGCTCTTTTGAGTGCATTTTCTCTACCTACTTTGCTCGTATCAAAAGCTGATACTTCCCAACCAATTTTGGCTGCGAATATTGCATTTCTACCTTCACCTTCAGCTGGTAGGAGTAAAGCCCCTGCTTCCAATTTCGATAACTTTTCTTTGAAAAATTGGTTTGGTTCTTCTCCATATACAGATTTATTATTTGCAAACCTTTCATCCCAGAAGTTATTCATCTACTCCATATCTCCACTATCTCCATCAAACGATGATCTTTGTTTTTGTTTTGCTTGATTTATTCTGTAATTAAATGTCAGAGTTACTTGCCCTTTTCTCCATTGGTGCTCGTTTATTCGAGAGAAAGTCTCACCATTAACTACAGATCGTCTTAATCGAGTGCTAAACACATCCTGACCTGATAAAGTTATAGTAGCATTGTTATCTAATATATCTTTAGAAATCCCAAAATCTAACCACCACATGCTAAGGTTCTCTCCTTGTGGAGTATCCTCAGGGGCACGATAGTTTGCAGTTAATTGGAAATTGTATCCAGAAAATTTCATTTTTGAAGAAAACCTAGTATTCCAGCTAAAGTAATCACTATTTAAGTTGTAAACAGATTCGTTCCCAGTTATAGTAGAAGTGTAGAGATTAAAATTAATATTAGTGTTCCACCAATCTGTGATATCATTTGAAAGGTTAAATTCTACACCATAAGCATCTTGAATACCTATGTTAGATGGTCTTATCTGGGTAATACCAGTCGAATCGATATAAGTAACCGACTGAATAATATCAGTACTATGTCGATAATAAACATTTGATAATATAGAACCAGCTTCCCAATTATAGAGGTATCCTAGTTCATAAGAGTCAGTATATTCTGGATTCAAATCTGGATTACCACCCCATATATTTCTAGAATCTGTGAAACTAGAAAAAGGCATTAGTCTTCTGAACCACGGTCTCTGTATTCTAGATGAATAACTCGCCTGAAGTGAATTTTGCTCGTTTAGTTTATAGTTAAAATGAGCCGAAGGGAAGAAATTCAAATAATCTCTTTGATTTCTATAATCAGTTTTCAATAATTCAGTCGTAATATCTGAGTACTCGGATCTCACACCTAACTGCCATCCAAAATCGCCTAATTGATTACCTGCCATTATATAAGCAGCAATAATATTTTCATAGTAAACGAAGTTATTATTGAATCCATCTAAAAATTCAAGCCCTTCTCCTACATCTTGCTTAACCCAATAGTCATTGTCTATCTTACGTAAGTTAGCTTTAGCACCTGCTTCAAACTTCCCATCATCACTGAAAGGATAAATATAGTCAAGTTGGTACAATTGATTTCTTTCAAATTCCAAATTATAAGACTCTTGTACGATATTGTTATTAGATAGACTATTTGATTCAAGAATATCCGATTGTTCTATGTCTTTGTCTTGCTCGTATCTACTATCAAACTTTAAGACATGGTCTTTATTCCCGTCGAATATTTTCTCATAAGTCAAGTTGAATTCTATATCATTTTTAGTTTCTGACTCATCATCATCTCTTGTCGTCACTCTATATATATCTCCACTAGGTAGATAATCAGTATAAGTTAGGTCTGATTCATTTAATCTATCACCTAATCTAAGGTTTCCTGCAAAAGTTAACGTATTCTCATCATCTAGATAAAAGTCAGAACCAATATTTAAGTTTAATCCCAAACCACCTCTTGTTCTATCCAAATCAGTATTTGTAAAGTTAAAAGTGTCATATACGTAGAATGTCTGATCCGTATAACCAGAGCCAGGAGCTTTCCTATAATCAGCACCAACAGAGCCAAATAAGTTCATAGACTCAGATCTGTAGTTTGAAGAAACAGAAATTGCATGGTTATCTGGGTAACCAGTCCTTAGTTCGAAGTTACCATTGTAACCAGCTTCTTGCTTTTTCTTCAATACTATATTAATAATACCTACTTCACCTTGGGCATCGTATCTAGCAGATGGATTGGTGATGATTTCAATTTTATCTATCATATCACCCATTAGCTGTTTGATAGATTCGGGGTCATTACTTACCAACCCAGATTGTTTACCATTCAATAATATTTGAACATTGCCTGAACCACGAAGAGATACATTACCCTCAGGGTCAACGTTAACAGAAGGAATATTATCTAATATCTCAGAACCATTTCTACCAATATTACTTGCATCTTTGTTAACATTGTATATACGTTTATCTAGTTTTAATTCCATAATTGATTTATCAGCCGTCACTAATACTTCATCTGTCAATACTGATGACTGCTCTATTTTAATAACACCTAACTTCAAATCACTCGACAAATTGATATTGTCAATTACTTTCGGTTCCATACCAACAGAAGTGATACGTATATAGTAATTCCCGCTTTTAGCTTCGAATTTGAAATTACCCCCAACTTTAGTTACACCGCCAGTGATTACAGACGAATCAGAAGGATTGTGTAAAGCTACAGAAGCACCAATTTGAGGTAGCCCCTCAGCATCAAGTACAGTCCCAGAAATATTATAATTTGATTGTGAGTAGAGTGAAAGTACTGCAAAAGCAAAAAAGAATGAAATGTATTTAATCATTACTGTTATAAATCGATTTATGAGTATATATAATTTTTGCTATTACGGACAAGTCTATAAAAAAACGTATCGAAATCAAATAAAAACGTGAATTGTTACGGAATAGCAGATACTATGACAAATTAGTAATGATTTGGTTTAATCAAACAGTAAAAAAAGTATAAAAGAGTTTTAAGGAGTAACACCAACAGTAAAATAAATACTTCTTCTCATAGCAGGTATAATACCAGGTCCTGGGTAGCCAGTTGCTCGGCGAGTAAAGTAAGAATTAGTAATGGTTTGGTTTAATCGATATATTAAAAACTTTGAATAACAAGTAAGTATAATGGCATCCCTATAGTTATATTGACAGGGAAAGTCACGGCTAAGGCCATAGGTAAATAAAGCCCTGGGTTTGCATTTGGAACAGTCATTTTCATAGCCGCAGGAACTGCTATATATGAAGCACTAGCAGCAAGTATGGCAAACATAAATCTGTTTGTAATATCTTCTGTTATAAATCCGCTAATCATACCAACAATACAACCATTAAAAAGTGGTATAAGTATAGCAAAAGCGAAAGGAAACCAGCCTTTACTAACAAGGGAATTTAATTTTTTACCACTAACTATTCCCATATCTAGGAGGAATATAGCTAAGAAACCTTTGAATATATCATCTGTAAATGGCTTTATTCCCTCTGCATGTTTTGCACTAGCTAATAATCCTACCAATAGACTCCCTAGTATAAGCAATACACTACCATTTGTAATGGAATGTCTAAATGCATTTCTCTTACTTATATGTGCAGTATCCTCTCTGTGGAAGAAAGAAAGTAGTAACAGTCCTGCAATAATTGCAGGAGATTCCATTAAAGCCATTATAGCAACCATATGTCCATGGATTGTCAAACCTAATGATTCAAGATAAGCTACTGCAGTAACAAAAGTGACAGCACTGACAGAGCCATAGGCTGCAGATATTGCAACAGAATCATAAATATTGAGCTTCCTCCTAAGTATAAAAAATGAGTAGATTGGAATGGCCAATGCGATTAGTATCCCAAATAGCATTGACCAGAATATTTCCATATTGAAAGTTTCGTGTGATAATTCCTGACCTCCTTTGAAACCTATAGAAAATAATAGATATAGTGAAATGAACTTTGAAGAATTTTCTGGTACAGCTAGATCACTTTTTACAAAAACGGCTAGTATCCCTAATATAAAAAACAAAAGAGCTGGATTTGTTAAGTTTTCTAACAAAAGAGAAAAATTCATTAATTCTCCTGAAAGTTATAAGATGCTCTAGTTAAACGGTCATTTATTACTTTTCCTAAACCGTTTTCGTCCCATTTCTCAGCAATTATTAGATCAAGATTCAAACTATCTAAATGGTGTAAATCCGAATACAGGTTTTTTGCTGCCAATAAACTATTAGACTTATTATTTATGATAATAATAGTTGATTTTTCTCTGTCGGTATATTCAGTTTGTGACAACAATAGTCCAATTCTTTTAGCTGACTTGTTTTTTAAAGTTTCAGGAATATTGTCAGTAAGTAAAAGGGGGGTAGTTGGGGCATAATGTTTAAGCATCATACCAGGTGCAATAGGACTACTGTTATCATAATTTTTGATATTGATATTCCCAACTTGAAACTCTATTTCTTCCAATGACAATGAACCTAGACGATATATCACAGGCGTACCTTCTTCGAATCCTATAATAGTCGATTCTATTCCAAGAGCGCATTTACCTCCTTCAAGAATATCAACTTTTTCTCCAAAGTATCTATAAGCATGTGCAGCGGATGTTGGGCTAACCTTTCCAAAGGGGTTAGCACTTGGTGCTGCAAGAGGGAATTCCAAACTCTTTAATAGAGATAATGAAGTATTGTGATTAGGAACCCTTACGGCTACCGTTGCCTTTCCTGCTGTCACAATGTTCGATATAGAGTCCTTCTTTTTAAGAACTAAAGTTAGAGCACCCGGCCAAAACTTTTCAGCCAAAGTGTAAGCTATATCTGGTATGTCTATTGCTACTTGACCCAAGGCATCAGTTGAGCTGATATGTACTATTAATGGGTTATTAGAAGGCCTTTGCTTTAATCTATATATATTATTAATCGTTTCATCATTATATATATTACCTGCCAAACCATATACTGTTTCAGTTGGTATTATTAGATTTTTATCATCTTCTAATGCTCTTTTTGCATGTTCAAGGTCAGTGACGATCATTGAGTTACACCTACTTCAATCTCAATAAATGGCTTCATATTAACAATCGAGCTTACTCTTACTACTCCATCTGAATCATCTAGATTTTCAAAATAATCTAATAATTCAGCTCTTATATTTTCAAGCTCTTCAATTCGTTTTTTTGATTTTATATCATCTTTCCCGTATTTAATATCATTACTGAATATTTTTTGACTATGAAATTGAATTTTAAAGTTTATCAATTCTAAAAGTACAACTTTAGCTTCCTCTATAGTGAATGTACTATCTATTAATTTGAACTCTCTCATCGTGTTACCTCATATTTATGATTTTGAAAATTATTTAAAAAAATTAGTCCTAATGCTATTGATAATGAAAATAGTAACTTATATGAAACTACATCCTGTGCTACTATGGCACTTATTCCTAAAATAATTGCGGCTAATAAGCAACAGTAATTAGAAATCTGTTTTATAATTTTAAACATAATTACTCCTTTATTTATTATTGGCCTTGGCCAAGTGAATATGATTTAATTCCGTCAAATGAATATAAGTTCTCAGTTTTTATCGCATCTAGTCCTAATTCATTACATTTTATTAATAAATCAATTATTTGATTTTTTGAAACTCTATTTTCATTAATATATTTGAATCGACATCTCCAATGATCAGTACAGAATGTTTCTTCGAATCCTTTAGGCCAAACCATTATACCTCTGTTTGTTATCATGTCTAATGCTATTAGGTTTGTGTTAAGCTTTTCTAATATACTAGCAAGCTCATTAGGGTTTGTGCCTTTCCAGTGTATAAACAAATCTACACCTTCTAATTCCTTTTTCTTAGATTCTTTTCTATTATATTTAGGTATCTCAATTCTATTGTTAGTTGGGTATACTATTTCTTTGAGTGTTTTGGGCTTATTCCCAAGATTAGCTATGATTTCATCTGCAAATTCGGTAGTAGTCAACTTTCTTCTACTTATATTTTTATTATAAATATCAGCAGTATGTAAACCATTCTCAATGGTAACCAACCAAGCGTTATGAATAGATTCTGCTATATTATTTTGACCTAAATGGTTCAGCATCATTATAGCTCCATTTAATAATCCAGATGGATTTGCTATATTTTTGTTAGCTATATCTGGGGCTGAGCCATGTATTGCCTCAAACATAGCACATTGCTCACCTATATTAGAGGACCCGGCTAAACCAACTGAACCTGTTATCTGTGCTGCTATATCTGATATTATATCGCCATATAGATTTGGCATTACGATTACATCAAAATGT
>JAUHXN010000148.1 GCA_030426865.1 bacterium
GGAAATAGCAGAAAATTCAATATTGACGGTGGCGTAGGTGCTATATTTAGTAGGTTGGCCATAGAGGGACCAATCATAGAAGATAAGCTTTCTTTCCTTGTTGCTGCTCGAAGATCTTATGCCGATGTATTAGCTAAGCCATTTTTAGATGATGGTTTGGAAGATAGTCAGTTTTACTTTTATGATTTGACAGCCAAAACAAACTGGAAAGTAGATGAAAACAACACAATTTTCGCATCCGGCTATTTTGGTAGAGATGTTTTTGATGCAGGTTTCGGATTTGATTGGGGGAGCCAGACTTTCACAACTAGATGGAATCACTTGTTCAGTGACAAACTATTCTCAAACCTAACGTATTACTATAGTAATTATGACTATAAATTACAGTTTGGTGAAGATGACCAAGATGTATTCAAATGGCAGGCGAATATTGTTACTCAATCATTGAAATATGACTTAGAATATTTTTTCAATCCTGAAAACAATATAGACTTTGGATTAGAGGCATTGTATTATGACTTTGCCCCTGGTATTGCGGTTGGTATTAGTGACGGTATATCAGTACCTATCAGCTTAGACGAACAATTTGCAGGACAATTATCAGCATATATTGGACAAGAAATTGACGCTACAGAAGATTTATCTCTTAAATATGGCTTGAGAGCTTCTTACTACCAATACTTAGGTCCTGGAACAGCATATTATTATGGTGACACTACTGTTGGAATATCCAAACCATTAATTGGCGAAGAGAAATTTGATGATTTTGCTAATATAGCAGATTATTTGAACTTAGAACCACGTTTTTCAGTAAAGTATCAACTAAATGAAGAAAGTTCGATAAAAGCAAGTTACAATAGAATGGTACAATATGTTCATTTAGTTTCTAATACAGCGGCTTCTACACCTTTGGATGTTTGGATACCAACAACAAATAATGTCAAACCAGAATTAGCTGACCAATACGCGTTGGGCTATTTTAAGAATTTTGATGATAATGAATGGGAAACTTCAGTAGAAGTTTACTATAAAGATTTACAAAATCAAATAGAATATATACCAGGTGCAGATTTACTTTTAAATGAGAATTTGGAGGCAGATTTCCTAAGTGGAGATGGGAGAGCATACGGAGCAGAATTTTACGTTAAGAAAAATACTGGCGATATAACAGGTTGGATTAGTTATACTCTAGCTAGAACAGAAAGACAAGTCAATGGCATCAATAATGAAGATTGGTTCCCAGCTAGGTTTGACAGAACTCATAATTTGAGTGTTGTTGGTTTTTATGATTTATCAGATACTTGGAGTCTTTCAGCAAACTTCATCCTTTCTTCAGGGACACCAGGTACCTTCCCCACAAATAGATTTGAGTGGCAAGGATAT
The DNA here is from genome assembly GCA_030426865.1 of bacterium. Taxonomy (GTDB): domain Bacteria; phylum Bacteroidota; class Ignavibacteria; order Kapaibacteriales; family UBA2268; genus PGYR01. Next base: position 1,384 of record JAUHXN010000148.1, read on the forward strand.
TATATACCACATAATGCTGGTGGTACTAGAAACAACTTCCGAATACCTATGACTCACAGATTAGATTTATCGGTTACTTATGACCCGGTAGATGAACCAGATGAGTGGTGGACAGGTAAGTGGGTATTCTCCATTTACAATGTTTACAATAGGAAAAATCCTTATTCTGTATATTTTAGAAACAATGCAGATAATTCGATACAAACTGAAGCTGTAAGGTTTGCAGTATTTGGCTCGATAGTTCCGGCTATCTCTTATAATTTCAATTTTGATGTAGATAAACTAATAAATGAATAATATGAAAAAATTAATTTTAATACTACTTTCTGCAATGCTTTTCGCATCTTGTGAAGATGTGATTGACGTAGATTTGGAAGACGGTAAACCGCAATTAACCGTTGATGCGATACTCTCTAATCTAGATGAACCGCAGTATGTACGTTTGACTATGTCAGGAGATTACTTTGATGTATCATCAGTTACTCCTGTTACAGATGCTTTAGTCGAACTTACTGACAGTGATGGCAACAATTATACTTTTAAATCACCAGATTCTAATGGAAAATATGAATTAGAATCACAGTTTGACAGTTTAGTTGTTGGCAGAGAATACACCCTAAAGATAACATATAATAATGAAGTATTCACTTCTAAAAGTACAGTCAGACAAGTACCAGCAATTGACTCAATTACGTGGAGTCGTGAGAATATCCCATTTGGTGATGTTGACTCTATATGGGCAGTGCAGTTTTGGGCTTATGATAATCCTGGACTTGGTGATGCATATTGGGTAAAGGCAACAAGAAATGGAGTTGTAAAAAGCTCACCAACAAGCATAACAGTTGCTTATGATGGCTCAACTGGTAGAGGTTCAAAAACTGATAATATTCCTTTTATCTTACCTATTAGAGCTTCAATTACACCTGGTGGGTTCGCTGGTCCTCCTGACGGAGAAGAATTTGTAGAAGTTGGTGAAACTGTCGGCGTACAGCTTTTTAGTATATCACAAGATTTGGCTACCTACTTAACTATTTTACAAGAACAGTTGAACAATGGTGGGTTATTTGCTGTTCCACCTACAAATCTGCCTACTAATATTTCAAATCAGAACAGTAATGGCAGCAAGGCACTCGGCTGGTTCGAAGTTTCTAATGTTTCTACTGATTCTGGTGAGATAAGTTGGGAAAAAGGAAATAACAAAGAATAACTAGACCAATGTCAAAGATAAAACTTAAGGAATACTATTAGATTAGTATTCCTTTTTTTACTTTTAAAGCAATTAATCAACTAAATCAAAAAACTTACAATTGCCATCCCAAGATTCATCGTTTGTTACTAACTCTAAAAAATCTAACTTTCCTTTTGTAATATTAAGTTCATAGTTTATTTCATTTTTCAAAGAATCTATTACAAGTCTCTTATTTGAAGATAAAGAAGCATGAGTATTTGATATTTTTACGAAGTCAATTTCTTTGATTAAATATTCAAAGTGTATGTACATCCCAACACCAGTATACTCTCTTGATTTGACCCTTACAAAATGTAAGTGCTCTTTCAATAAAGGAAATTTTTTATAATTATACTTAAATATCTCAATAAGAATTGCTTCTTCAATCTGATTTAAACTGTTATCCATACTTACCATATTATTTAAATTTCTACTAAACTAATTGAAATGAAATAGAGATTATTATACATTATTCCTTTTTAATGATTAACTCAGCACTTCCTTTCTCCAAAGAATTACTGTCATCTAAATGGATGTGATAATTAGAGGGTACACTTTTTTGAGCTAAATTCAATAAATGGTTTGCCAGTGAAACTAAACCTTCTTCATTTGCACTTATAAGTATCTTTTTATTCTCCAAATTTGTCTTTATAGTAAAATTGTCTTCCCATTTAAATTTAAATCCATTTTCAATATTGTATTCAGGTATTTCAATGCTAATTTTCATAATTCTTAGCTTTAATTTTTTAGAGTAGATTTGACAATATAACTTAAAATAAGTTAGATTGTAAATTATAGATTTAATCTCAAATGATAATATGGTTATGATTCGAAATAAAGAAAGATTACTATTTGGACTAATAGTATTTGTACTAGGAATGCTAGGTGTGTTCTCACTCCTAACTATGGAGATTACCCTCCCAGAAGCAGTAGCGAGTATGCTAAAAGATAAGTTCAGCCCTACTCAAATCAAATTTCTACTTTTAATAAACCCAACTATATTCTTAATTATTGCAGTTTTATTCGGCACATTCTTGCACGATAAAGTGAAACTAGATGCTCCAATAATAAAATCATTTGTCTCCAAACATAAACATTTCAATCAAAATACATTACTCAAATTTGGTATAACTGGTGGTGTAGTTACTGGTGTTTTATTAGCACTTTCTAATGTTATTTCTGCTCAATATTTACCTTCTGAACTTGTAGAGATTGGCAATAATCTAGAAGTTTCTTTAGCCAATAGATTTTTGTATGGAGGAATAACCGAAGAAATACTGATGAGATTTGGACTGATGACTTTAGTTGTCTGGCTTGCTTCTAAAGTACTTAATTCGCTCGCCCCTGCTGTCTATTGGATAGGGATTATCGTATCGTCAATAGTATTTGGGTTAGGGCACTTCCCGATCGTATTCCAAACAGTTGTTGAGCCTAGTTCATTCTTGCTTTTGTATATACTGATTGCTAACTCATTTGGTGGAGTTATATTTGGTTGGCTTTATTGGAAGAAGGGATTAGAATCAGCTATGATAGCCCATATATTCGCTCATATTGTGATGGTTACAGTAGGTTATTTCTCCTAAATAAACTTAAATTACTATCTCAGAAAACCCGCAAATAGAAATTGAACATAAGCAATAAAGATAAAGCAATAAAAACAACCTACTTGAGTATAGTGGGTAATATACTATTGGCTATTGTCAAAGGACTGACGGGATATTTCGGTAATTCGTATGCACTGATTGCAGACGCTATAGAATCCACAACCGATGTATTTGCCTCATGTTTAGTGCTATTCGGAATCAAATATTCCACTCGTCCACCTGATGATAATCATCCTTATGGACATGGCAGAGCTGAGCCATTGATTACATTTGCAGTAGTAGGGTTCTTACTTATCTCTGCAGCTTATATTGCTTATGAGAGTATTTATAATATTACCACTCCTCAAATAGCACCTGAAAGTTTCACACTATATATTTTAGCAGCAATTATAATTTGGAAAGAAGCATTCTATAGAATAGTATCTCGAAAGAGCGATGAGACCAATAGCACTTCACTAAAAGCAGATGCGTGGCACCACAGAAGTGATGCAATTACTTCACTTATTGCGTTCATCGGTATTTCCGTTTCTATTTTCTTAGGTGAAGGTTATGAAACGGCAGACGATTGGGCAGCCTTACTTGCATCTGGGTTTATAGTTTACAATGCTTATCTTATATTCAGACCAGCATTAAGTGAAATTATGGATGAGCACATTTATGACGATTTTATAGAAGATGTGCGTCGTATATCAGAAACCGTAGAAGGAGTAGTTGACACCGAAAAATGCTTTGTGAGGAAAATGGGGTTGACTTATCATGTAGATTTACACTTAATTGTCAATGGCAATATAAGCGTACGTGAAGGACACGATATCGCACATAATTTAAAAAATGAACTACAATCTCAAATCCCAGAAATATCAGATGTACTTATCCATGTGGAGCCTGAGTAGGTTTAGAGATTTTCTATTACATCTGATTTTAACCAACGGGTTACTGGACTTCGATTTATTGTAAAACCAGTTGTTTCAAATTTCAGTGCCTTGCCGGAGTTTTGAGACGTATGCAATACGTCTCTACGATTACAGCTCCAATCCAATAAATAATTCTAACATTATCCCATCTCAAAAAATCCGTTCTTTATTCATTATCGTATATGTTATGTATTATTTACAATAATCATTGGAGATTTTATGAAAAAGTTATCAATTGTTATCGCGTTCGTATTTTTATCGATGAGTCATAAAGCTACTAGTCAAGTTGACTTAGGAATAATTGGGGGTATAAACTCCTCTAGTTTACAAATAGAACCTAGTGGTGATTTTGATGTAGAAGGGCGCACGACTTTTGGAGTGGGATTATTTTTAAACTTACAAGCAAATGATTTTATAGGATTACAAGTAACTCCTATGTTCATGCAAAAAGGAGCTAACGCTAAAATAGATTTCGATTTTATTGATTATACTGAATACAAAGCGGATTATCTAGAAATACCTATTCTAGCTAGACTAAATTTTGATGCAGGAATGTTAAAACCATATCTTTTGGCTGGACCTAGTCTAGGTTTCCAACTCAATTCCTCGTACTTAGACGGTGATGGTGAAGAAGTGGATATCTCGGATGAAACTAAGAATTTAGATTTATCTTTAGTCCTAGGTGGTGGTCTAGAAATTGAACTTGAAAGTATTTCATTATTCGGTCAATTGACTTATAATCATGGTCTTTCTAATATAGATAATTCTGATGGTATATTAGATTTTACTGATGAGATATATACTCGCAGTATAGGTTTCTATGCAGGTGTATCAGTTCCATTGGGTTCCGAATAAAATGAAGTTTTTAATTAACTAGTAAGACCTCCAATTAAGCTAGTTAATATTAGCGGAAGGTTGTCTTTTCCCTTAAGACAACCTTCCGTTATTTTAGTTTATTACCACTTTAAAAGTTTTGTTAGCTACAGAAACAAAATAAACCCCTGCCGCAACATCTTTGCAATGCCAGATTAACTCTTTGTTCATTTCTATACTTATATTCTGATTCGTTAACAATCTACCGTTAGAATCGTGTATAGTGATGTCTTCTGCATTTAAAATTTTATTCGTCAGAATAGAATTATCAAACTCAATTCGTAATATATCATTAGCGGGTTGAGGGTAAGCTGCAGTAATATTGATATTTGGCTCTGTCTTAACAGATGACAGTACTATATCAAGTTTATCTAATGTCGTATAAAATATCCCGCTCCAAGTACCCAGAAAAAAAGTATCATCGATTAATTGTAGATTATTTACGGTTTCTTCCATATCAGGAAATGTATTCTCCCAAGTTTTTCCATTATCTTTAGAAAGAAATATACTAGAAACTGTTTTTACTATTATATTGTCTTCCAATTTATAAATATCATCAACCCATCCATTAGCTGAAAGTGAATCAGAGAACCAAACTACTTCTTTAGTTATTGAGTTCCATTTTAGCATACCAGTATCTTGTGTCCCAATATAGAATTCATCTCCATATTTCTCAATTGCCCTAATTTTCAATTTGTTTAATAATGTATCACCGAAATCAAATTTATTCCAATTTGTTCCATTATTCTCAGAATAGAACATTCCCTTATCCAAAGTTCCCAAATATAGATTATTATCAATAAAGTTATATTTTAATGCCCCCCTAATTGATTCTCCAATATTTTCATCTTCTACCATTGACCAATTTTCGCCCAAATCGTCAGAATAATAAGTACCAAAAGACATTGAAATAAGAATTCTTTCATTGATTATTGTTAAGTCCCTTAAATTTGTGAGGCTGTAGCTTTTACCTGGAAATTCTATTGTTTTCCAATTCTCTCCATAATCATTTGATATATGGATCAGTCCTCCATTATAAGCATAGGCAATCATTAAATTGTCTTTAACTCTTAATCTCCAAAAAGAAGCTTTGTCTTCGAATAAAGATTCATTCAAATTACTCCAGCTCTTCCCTTTATCCGTTGAAGTTTTTATTCCATTATTATATATTGGAGCAAACAATTGATTATTGTCTGCTCTTAAGTCAAAACTGAGTGCCCTATTAGACTG
>JAUHXN010000445.1 GCA_030426865.1 bacterium
GTAGTTGGAGATTATCATACTATAATCGCTGAGCTGTTGGTCACCGATTTCAGAGCCAATGTAAACTTGCATATCATTTCGTTCGGACATATTGTCGAGCAAATGGATGATTATATCTTCGTTTTCAACTAGTTCTATTATACTTTTTACTCGTGATATGTCTTCGAATTCGGGTAGCTCTAGTAGGTTTTGTGTTCCTGATGTGAATAGCTTGTTATTTACGGATTTTAAATTGAATATTTTATCAACTGAATCTACGAAAAGTCGGATTAGTGGTTTTTCAGGTAGCTCAATATCTGCCAACATTTCCGGAAATGAGTTTTTCAATTCATTTAAATCTCGACCAGCTATACGTTCATTGATAGCTTTTGCTATTCGTTCTAGATGCGAATCTTCTACTTCAAATCTTGCTTCTAGAGTGACGGTATTTACTACATTCGACTCTAAAGCCAAGACTACTAGTATATGAGTAGATGATAGTTTTATTAGTTCAAGTTTTTTTACTTTGATCTCTTTAACTGTAGGAATGCGTACTACTGCTAAGTACTTAGAGAGTATTCCGAGTAGTTTTGATGTATCTTTAAGAATTGAATCAGAGTCTTTACCATCGTCTGAGATTGCGTTTATTACCTTTTGTTCTTGGTCAGTAATACGTTCCATCTGCATTAGGTAATCTACGTAGAATCTGTAACCCTTGTCAGTAGGTATTCGCCCTGCTGATGTATGTGGGTGAGTAACTAACTCCATTTCTTCCAAATCTCCCATTACATTTCGTATAGTAGCAGAACTTATACTTAAGTTGTGCTCTAAGAATTTGGAGAGTTTGCGAGACCCAACAGGTGCGGCATTTGCTATGTATAGATTATCTATAGAGCGCAGTATAGCCCTTTCTCTTTCATTGAGATTCAAATCTATATTATGGAGTGTATTCTGTATCATAGCTTTATATTAAGACAATTAGAAAGGCAAATTATTGAATTACATTGGGAATGACAAACCTAATTATTCAACAAATTGGCCACAGACTAGATTATTGTAGTGTTAAGTTTGAATAAATCTTCAAAATATTTTCAATAAGAAACACCTAGTCTTTATTTATTCCGTAACTTGCGTTCTTTTTTAATTACAAAATACGAAAATGATAAAAGATAAATTCAGAAACATAGCTATTATAGCACACGTTGACCATGGGAAGACTACTTTAGTAGATGCCATGCTACAACAATCAGGTACTTATAGAGACAACCAACACGTCGAAGAACGAGTGATGGACTCTATGGATCAAGAGAAAGAACGTGGTATCACGATTTCTGCAAAAAATACAGCAGTTTACTACGAAGGTAGAAAAATCAATATTATGGATACACCTGGTCACGCCGATTTCGGCGGTGAGGTAGAGCGTAGTTTGTCTATTGTTGATGGAGCAATTCTTTTGGTTGACTCTTCGGAAGGTCCATTGCCTCAAACTAGATTCGTAGTGAAGAAAGCTTTGAATCTGGGTTTGCCTATT
>JAUHXN010000149.1 GCA_030426865.1 bacterium
TAGCGGGTGATTTAGATAATACAGTTTTTTCTTTTATTCCAAATACTGCAGAAGTAGCATTCTATGGACTACTCAAAGGGATGGAAGATTATCAGAAAAGAATACAAATAGATAAAATAAAAGATAGTAAAAGTATTTTAAGTGAAGCTGAGCTAAGTGAAATATTAGAAAAACGCGTTCGGTTAGAAAAGATAGCTATAAAAGATGCTAAACTACGTACATTTATTACTGAAGATAGCTCTAGAGATGATTTAGTATCTCATATTTATGATGTTACTTATGGTAAAGTAAAACCAACAGATACTCTCGTTGTTTTAGATGACAGTATTGTAAGAGGAACTACTTTACAAAAAAGTATAATTAGAATACTAGACACTCTAAAACCTAAGAAAATAATAGTTGTTTCTTCTGCTCCACAGATACGATACCCTGATTGCTATGGTATAGATATGGCTAAACTTGGAGACTTTATAGCTTTTAGAGCAGCTATAGAACTACTAAAAGAGCAAGGCAAGGAAGATGTGATAGATGAAGTATATAAAAAATGTAAAGCTTCTGTAGAACTTCCGGAATATGATGGTATAAATTATGTAAAAGGTATTTACGACCTATTTACAGCTGATGAGATATCTAAAAAAGTAGCTCAATTAATACGCGAAGAGCATATTAATGCTGAAGTAGAGGTTATATTCCAAACTGTAGAACACTTGCATATAGCTTGTCCTAATCATAAAGGTGACTGGTACTTTACAGGGAATTATCCTACAGCAAGTGGTATGAGAGTAGTTAATCGTGCCTTCATTAACTATTATGAAGGGAAAAACGTTAGAGCATACTAATGGATAATACTCAAGCTGGACATAATTTTGAAGACTTGGCTGAAGACTATCTTATAAAAAAAGGCTATAAAATTATAAAAAGAAATTTCCATTATGGTAAGCTTGGGGAAATAGATATAGTCGCAGAAGTTGATAATATTCTTGTATTTTGTGAAGTCAAAGGTAGAAATAACAGCAAGTATGGTACTGCAATTGAATCTGTTACTTATGGTAAGCAAATGAAGTTAAGAAAAGCTGCCGAGGGTTATCTTAATATAAATAAAATAACTGATAAAGATTGCCGTATGGACTTAGTAGCTATAGATATTATTGCTGGAAAACCACAAATCACACATCTAGAAAATGCGTTTTAAATTAATAATATTAACCTTTCTATTGTTTAGCATTTCAACAGTGAGTGCACGTAAATATCCGCATCATCAACTTGGCATTAGCTATTCTACGATTTCCGGTACTGGATTAGGGTATATTATAGAGCTTGATAGACACAATGCTTTCCAATTCACTCTAATACCTTATTACACTGGTAATAATGCCGAAAACAATCTGAATTTAACTATTATAAGTGGTGTCGAGTACCAAAAAACTATTTACCGAAATTCAGAGCATAAAGTCTATGGTTTTGCTGCAGCTAGTTTATGGTATTTTGAGAAAAATAGTGTGACATACATTGACCCAGGTACTGATTTCGAAAAGGAAATAAAACTATATGATAAAGACGTTTATCATAACCTCGGCTTAGGTGTTGGGTATAACTATATACTTAATAGCGCAGTATCTTTCAACATCAATTTGGGATTACAATACCAAACAACTTCTAATGATTCATTCTACAATTTCTTAGAGCGTGTAGACGGCAACGACTCATTTATCGGTGTTGGTGGCGGAGTTGGTATCTTTTTTCATCTCTAGAGCTCTTCTTGTAGAGTCAATATTGCGTATTCCCACTTCGGTTTGAATTCGAATAGAATCCATCATTTCAGCTAATCTTTTTGGTTTCTCTGAAGACATTTTTAAAAACATCTTGCGAAATTCCGGCTCGCTAATATTATATTTAGCAAAGACTTCATTTACTTTTGATGTCCCTGCCTCTCTGTCGGCAGTACTTTCCCTTGCTACTAAAACTTCTTTGTAAATCTGAATGAATTTCTCATCTGACATTCCTTCTTCATCATTACAAGCAAAAACAAGTACTAAACTTAATATCAATATTATCTTTTTCATATTGCAATATAATGAAAAGATTATTCCCCTCTTTATGGAAAATGAAATTTTCTGAAAGAGGGGTGGCAGATACACAAAGTGTGTCTGACGGGGTGTTATGAGTAATAGTCTTTAGAGTGCTTATCTCACAACAGAAATTTTTCTCGTCTCAATTCTATTACCCATCTGGATTATCAGATAGTACGTCCCACTAGATAAGTCAATTTTATCTAAGTTCAATGTTATTGACTCTCTTTGTCCACTCAGAATATTATCATCAAATATATTAGCGAGTTTGTTCCCCAACACATCTGTAAGAATAACAGAAACTTTTCCCGATGTAGCTGGACTTATATTGAGAGTAGAACTCGCCATTAGCGGGTTAGGATATATGCTTATTTCTTGTTCGGTAGTGTTATCTTCTATACCAGAAATTATAGATTTCTTTGTAACAATTACTTCAGCTATATTCGAGAAAACAGTATCGCATTGATTATATACCATTGCCTGATACTTTCCAGATTGATCTTGACTAATCTGACCTAGTCTTAAAGTATCTTCATACCAAAACCAGTCTTCATCATCTTTTCTCCAATAAACGTAAGTGTCTGATCCCCCTGATTGAATTCCCAATAATAACAGCCCCCCTTCCTCAATAGTATAAGTATCTTCTAAGTCAGAAAGAATTATTGGAGGTCTAGTAAAATCAATTCGACTTTTGTATCCTTCCATAGTATTATTAGGGTAGCCCTCTGGCCAAGTTTTACAAACAAAAGTTGCTTCGTAATTGAATGAATTGTTTGTATCCAGATAGACTAAGAGTGAATCATCATTGGTCCCACTAACTAAACCTGGTATATCTTCAATTTCCTGTCCATCCATATACCATTGATTTTTAATTTTAATCCCAGGAACAGAGCTATAAGTCCAAAACCAAAAACGGATTGTATCACCTACACAGCCCCAACTATTGAATTGAATTCCAGAGAATATGGGTTTAGGCTCATCATAGATAGCAAACTCATTTGACCAGATTGTATCACAATCACCAGTTAGCCGGACTCTGTATTTGGTGGAATAATCAGTTTCTTTAATATTATTTATCGTTAGAATCGAGGATTGCGACCCTGATATTCTATCTCCATCTATGAGTGTAATAGTGTCTTTGAACCATTGAATATCTGTCCAATAAGTTGGGTCGTCCATATTATGTTCACCGTATATATTTGCATCGAAAGTGAAGATACAATCATCTCCTTTTTTCACAATCTGATACTCTATATCCTTCATAAACGATGGTGGTTGTAGTACGTATAGATTCGCCTTGTCAGAGCTGACAATAGGGGAGACACGTGCCGAGTCATAGCTAAATGAGTTACCATAAGCAGATATCCAATTAGGGTCAAAAGCAAATAGTTCGGCATTGTAAAGTCCGCTCATTCTATATCTCAGAGTATCGAATGTCAACTGTCCGAAATCTTCGACCCAGCTAGTGATAGCCCTGCCATCTTTCAGCCAACGATACGCTATTTTGTATTGTTTCTCGCTAGGCGCTGCAACTACGAATAGGTATTGATCGAGACTGCCTTCGCATTCGATAACATCATTTGGTTGTTCTATTATTATCGCTTCAGTTGTGCTTTGTGCTTGTGCTTCTACATTTAAGATTATTGCAATAGCTATAATAAATACATTTGTAAAAATAGATTTCATAAGCTTACTCCTAATTATTGAAATTGTAATATAAAGAACAATTGAAAATTGAAATAATTACATAATGTATAAAAAAAGCCGAGTAGTCAAAAGACTACTCGGCTTGTAAGAATCGTAACTTAATCTAAAGTGATTATTTCACAATAGAAACCTGTCTAGTTTCAACTTTATCACCCATTCTCAAAGTAATGAAGTAAGTACCAGAATTGAAGTTGTTAGCATTGATATCGATACGAGTATCAACACCAGCATTCACTGTTCCATTGTATAAGTTAGCAACTACATTACCTAACATATCAGTCATCACAACAGTAGCGTTACCACCAATTTGTGAGTTGAATGTCATAGTAGAGTTAGAGCTGAACGGGTTAGGATAGTTTTGGCTTAGACCTAGACCAACATTAGCATTAACGCTAGTAGTTATAATTGGACCTTGAGTAACTGCTAATGTAGCTGTAGCAGAAGTAACCTCGCCACACTCATTAGAAACAGTAACTACATACTCACCAGCATCATCCATAGCTACCATGTCGATAACTAATGAATCATTATCATTGTTAAGGTCAGTGCCATCTTTTGTCCATTTGTAAGTTAAGTTAGCACCAGAAGTAGTGATGTATAATTCAACTTTGTCATCTTCTTTTGCAGAATAGTTAGGGATTAAGTCCATAGTAATAACTGGAGCAGTTTTCCAAGTAATCATAGCAGGGCTACTAGTAGCACCATTGCTAGGGAATCCAACCGGCCATACCTGACAAGTAAACTCTTCAGTGCCATCATAAGCTAAATCAGTAGTCAAAGTTACATTCAAGTCAGGAGAATTAGCACCATTAAATTTGCCAGCTTCGTCAATTATAGCAACACCATCAACCATCCATTGATAAGTTAAAGGCATTCCTTGTAAAGTAGATTCAGCTTCAACTGAAATCTGAACTACATCATCAACACAACCATCTACTGAAGAAGGTTGAACTGTAATTGTAGAATATGGCTCTTCACTAATTGCAAATTCATTAGACCATAAAGTATCACACTCTCCAACCAATCTAACTCTATAGTCAGTAGCATAGTCAGAAGCCTGAACACCATTAATAGTAAGGATAGAAGATTTAGTACCTTCGTATCTCTCGTCATCAACTAGAGGAGTATTACCTCTGTACCATTGGATTTGAGTCCAATATGTTGGATTGTTCATATTATGTTCACCATAAATTTGAGCATCGAAAGTCAAACTTATGTTAGTACCTATTCCAGCAGTTACAGGGTTGATGTCTTTAAGGAATGATGGTCTTTGAAGTACGTATAAACTTACATCATCAGAAAAAATAATAGGAGAAACTCTTGCAGAATCAACGCTAAATGGATTTCCATAATCAGATTTCCATTCTGAATCAAATACAAACATTTCTGCTTTATATGTTCCACTCATATTGTATCTTAATGTATCAAAATTTAATTGACCAAAATCAGGAGTCCAATTAGAAATTGGTCTTCCGTCTTTCCACCATCTGTAAGCAATATTAAACCCTTTCATATCAGGAGCGGCAACTACAAATAAAAATCTATCTATACTTCCTTCACAAGCTACAACATTATTCGGTTGTTCTATTATAACTACATCGGGCGTTGGTATCTCAAACCTAACAAAAGAACCATCGGTAGTATTGTTGAAAATTGTTTGGTTACCTGCCAAATCTTCTATTACAAATTCAAAAGTAGCAAGACCTTCAGGATCTGTTTGTGTATATTTGTATTCTGCTGACCCAACAAAAGAACCACTACCTTTATGTGTTACAACTTTGCCATTGATTTTAGCTGAAATTATATTTATCACTTCATTAGTTCTGAAGTTAGCTGTTACCGTATTTTCAGGAATAGCCAATCTAGGATTCAGATTAGTAGAAAAAATAGTAGCCATATCAACAACCGGAGCTGTAAAGTCAATTATATAAGTATTACCCGTATTGAAAGTAGCGCTATTCGTAATAGGGTTAGTGTCAGTGAACGTACCATCAACATCTAATCTCATTGTAACATCAGTAGTTATTCCAGCAACAGTTACATAATAAACATTGCTAGAACCAGTAACAGAAGTAATTGAGCCAGTCAATAGTCCAGTTAAAGCTGTTAATTTGAAATCTGCTGAAGTTACTGAAGCTGAGTTCAACGATCTATTGAATATTACTCTAAAAGTAACGCTACTACCTCGGTATTGTTGAACAGCAGGGTTGTATCTTGTGATAGATGATACAGCTATTGGTGTTAAAATAGAGTATTGTTGACCAGATGTGTAAGTGTTCTTACTATTGTCTCCATCAGTTGAAGTCACTGTACCTGTAAAATCTAATCTCAAGTTACCTATGCCACTAACGGACGTTAAATTAACTTGAAAAACACTATTATTTAATTCTTTGATACTAGAAACAGTACCAGTCGCAGTTCCTGTGCTATATAGTTTAAAATCACTAGTTGTTAGCGTTTTACCGTCTATTCCACTAGAAAAATATACATACCAAGAGACATTCTGTGCAGAAATGTTCTGTTGTGATGGTGAAAATCTATTTATTTGAGTTACTTCAGCAATTTGTGATCCACCTCCATCACCGTAGATGTAAGTTTCTCCTTTCTCAAATGTATAACCTTTTGAAGTTCCAGCTCCTTTAGTATTTTCCACATAACCCGTAAAGTCAAGTCTAATAGTTCCATTTTCAGATTCTACTTTTCCAGCACCGACTATCCACTCATAGCCATCCTTGTCCTCTTGCCATAACTCAGTTAATATTTCGGAACCACCAAATTTCCCACTGACAATAGATAATTTAAAATCATCAGTTCCAATAGTCTTCTCACTTATTGGATTTGTAAATATTACTTTCCAGTAAATATCACTTGCTGAAGTGTTTTGTTCAGCTGGTTTATATCTCTGAATCTCTTCAATTTCAGGTTGTGCAAATAAGTCCGTACTTCCAAAAAATAGAAAGCTTAGTGCGAAGAATGTGAATAAACTCATTCCTAACGTATTTAGTTTTTTCATAAAAAACTCCTTGAATAATTATTAAAATATGTATTTATCAATTTTGCGAAATATAAGAAATCTGTTATTTAACTATAATACGGTATTAACAAGTTAAAGAGTGTTTTGTAACAAAATATGAAAAAATAATAATAAATGTTACGAAGTTGTCTGTGAGTGATGGTATTAGTAACAAAAAAGGGGAAGGCAAAAAAAAGCCAAGTAGTCTTTTGACTACTTGGCTTGTAAGAATCGTTCGTTTATCTACTGTGATTATCTCACAACAGATACTTGTCTAGTTTCAACTTTATCACCCATTCTCAAAGTAATGAAGTAAGTACCAGAATTCAAGTTATTAGCATTGATATCGATACGAGTATCAACACCAGCATTAACAGTTCCATTGTATAAGTTAGCAACTACA
>JAUHXN010000150.1 GCA_030426865.1 bacterium
ATCTTTATATAATAGGGACAATGAATACAGCTGATAAATCAATTGCACTTTTAGATATAGCTCTAAGAAGAAGATTTACTTTTGTTGGAATGTATCCTAATTCTACTTTTGTAAACACTAGTGTTAAAGATCAATTTGAATTGCTTAACAAAGAGATTGTTGCATCAAAAGGTCGCGATTTTCAAATAGGCCATTCATACTTTATGGGTAATGATTTTATTTTGAATGAAACAATGAATAATAAAGTAATTCCACTCTTAATGGAATACTTTATGAATGATGAAGAAACCGTAATTAAAATATTGCAGAGTTCGGGTTTTTCAATTAAAAAAGATTCTTGGCCATTGCAAATTCAAGATGAATCAGAAAATGAAAACAGTTAATCTATTTGAATACCAAAATAAAGTTAAAAATGAATTCAAAAGCCCTGAAAAGCTAGAAGCATTTCTAGATGATATATGGTCTAAAAGAGAAAAGAATTCATATTATGACTCGGAAGAGTCGAAGGAAGAAAGTCAGAGATTTATTCAATTTCTTCATAACACCAAAGAGATAAAATCGAGCAAATATGTTGGTGTTATTCAGTTTGAAGGTACTACTATAAATCTACTCCCTAAGGTATTCTATGATAAGTTGAATGAGCCAAATGAAAGAAGACTAAATCAAATTCAGAGCCACATTATGTGGTGGCTCAGTTATTGTAACAAATTTAATTTTCCGAGTTTTAAGAGCTCACTAAGTCAGCAGAAAAGTGACTTCTTTGAAGTATTAGTTTATCTTTTTGCAAAATACACAAGGGAATTACTAAACAATTGTCTATATAGTCAATATGAAGAGATAGATAGTGAATTACCTTATATAAAGGGTCGTTTAAACATACCCGTTTACATAACTGAGAATCTGAGCCGTGGTAGATGGCACAAACTGAATTGCACTTACGATTCTTTCAGTTTCGATAATGAGTTTAATCAGGTTATTAAATCGGTTACTAGTTTACTTTTTAATTTTACCAAAAACCAAGAAAACAAAAAATTACTTAGAGAGATATTATTCATTTTAGATGAAGTGTCTGATATAAGAGCAACCCCAGAGCAATGCGCTAATCTCAGATTTAATCAAATGTTCAGCGAATATCAAATAGTTAAGGATTATTGTTACTTGTTTTTATCTAATTCAATAACTTTTAATTACAAAGATGATTTACGTCTATTTGCTTTTCTTTTGCCAATGGAAAAAGTCTTCGAAGATTTCGTATTTGGTTTTATAAATAAACACATCTCAGAATTAGGAATTAAAGCACAAAACAGTTCAAAGAATTTAGTAACTGGTCCAGAAGGGAGACAAAAATTTCAATTAAAACCTGACTTATCTTTCAGAATTGATGGAAATCAATGGATTGCAGACACTAAATATAAGCTAGTTTACACAAATGAAAAGGACACAAAGAACGGAATTTCACAATCAGATTTATACCAGATGGTGTCCTATGCTATACGTTTCAAAGCTGAAAATTTAGTTCGTTTCTATCCAAATAACGTTGGGTCTGATATTCTGAATTCTGATACTTTAGAAATTGTGGATGAGTTTTCTGGTTCAAAGATCAATATCTATCTTCATCAAATCCCTATATACGATGAAAATGTTTTGGAAAGGGATTTAGATATGAGTAAAGATTTATCTTTTATCTTTCATGATTTAGAAGGTAGATTAAAGGAAATATTAAGATTTGCGCTCAAACAATCAGATTAACCCGTCCACTTCCAAAAGCTAAGTGAACTAAGAAAAACAAGTACGATGAACCCACTATTATCCTTCCATTTACAAGCATTTATATTTTATTTTATGAAAAAATCTTAACAAATAAAATCCGATGCTACCTTAATATCGTAAGTGTACTAAATTCTGATTCGAATATAGAATCGAGTCATTTCAAAAATTAAAAACAATATTTATAATTAAATTATTGGAGTTAAAAATGAAAAAGTTACTTACATTATTGCTGATAACGGCGTTAGCAAATCTTACTTTGGGAGCCATAGAGTTCAACAAAACAAAGCTAATACTTACAGCAAATTTTTAGTCAAATCAGATAATAATATATACCAACTGACGGACATTGGTTTGCTGAAATCAACTAATGAAGGTGAGACCTGGCTCAATTTGGATTCAGATTTGAACTTGAATGAGGTCACGGATTTCGAGGTTGGCTCCGAAGGGCAATTACTAATTATTTACAAAGACAAAGTCAGAGTATCCGAAAACGAAGGGTACACTTGGTTAGATATAACTAATGAGCTTAGCAGTTCAGTAGTGACTAATCTAGAAGTGATGGCTAGCGGTATGGTACTAGCAGCTACTGAAAACGGTGCATTCAGATGGGATGGCAACGCTAATTCTTGGGTTAAGATAAATCTGAATAGCCAATCGAGCAATGATGTTATCTTAGCTATTGACGAAGATAGTGAAGGTAATTTGCTGATCTCCGGTACTAGCTCTGGGATAAGCATATCTAATGATGGTGGTCTTACTTTTAGTGCTCTTGATTTGGGTATAAGTGTTGGTGGTTCACTATCAACGATTACTGCTATTGAATTAGATAGTAAGGGAAATGTATGGTTAGGTGGTAGCGAAGGCGAGATAATGACTTTGAATAAAGCCACTCTCGAATTAGAAGAGGTACTTAGTTCAGATGTAATAGCAGATGCTATTGTCGATATTGAGTCTAATTCTTCTTTGGGAATCCTAGTTTCTACTAAAAATAAAGGAATATATAGTTCCGCAGATGGAACGAACTTCACTAAGATACAAGGGTCTGGTAATCTAGTTACTAATCTAGAAATTACGAACAATAATAAATTACTCGTATTGGATGAGAACGGTATATCATTAGGCGAAAATGCGAACTCTTTAGCTAAATTAAACTTGAACTACGATGATTCTTCTGTTATTTTATTCTCTTCAGAAGACAACGAAAAAATAGCAATCACTAGCAATGGTACACTGAGAGGTAATGCCGAAGGTTACTTGCGCGTAGGTGAAATCAACGACGAAGAAATGGAGATCAACGATCTGAAAGTAATGGGCAATATTTCAATAGCTGCTACTAACAAAGGTGTGTACAAACTGACTAATTCGACTGGAGTTTGGACTCAGTTAGTTTCTGAGATTGAAACTGGTGTGGCGACTGAAATTGAAGTTTCCGCAGAAGGTAAGCTACTAGTAGGAACTGAAAATGGATTGTTGATATCAACTGATAACACATTCAGTAACTACGAGATAGTAGATTTTACAGGTTTGCTCGACACAGATAGAGTAGTAACATCAATAGATGTAGCTAGCAATGGTAGGATAAGCGTTACTAATGAAAATTATGTTTACACTAGTGATGATGAAGGTGAGACATTTGATGCAATAGATTTGGGATTGTCACTGAGCTTGATAGGTAGTATTAAGTGGGATTCTCAAGGGAATGTTTACGTAGGGTCTAATTCGAACGGACTACTAAAATCGAGTAACAATGGTCTGACTTTCACAAAATTATCAGGCGCATTAGATAATGAGAATATAATAAATATAGAAACACAAGGAAGTAGAATATTCGTACAAACAGACAATTCTGTTATGGTCAGCGAGAATGGTGGTGCCACTTTCGAAAATTTAACTGATGAATTTAATATATCTAGCGTTACTTCATTGAAGATTGCTAGTAACAATAGAATAGAAATTCTTTCTGATAAAGGAATATTCACTTCGGAAGATGGTGGTGAGACTTTCACAAAAGAAGAACTAATGATAAGTATAGGTACTATGACAGACGTTGCTTCTAATAGCAGTGGAGAGTTTATACTATCTACTATGAGCAATGGGTTGTTCAAATCAGATGATAATGGACAGACTTGGTATAACTTATCTACGGAGTTAGAGGCAATTACAATTACTTCTTTGGAAGTAGATGCTTCAGACGACAACAAATATTATATAGGAACTGACGATGGTCTAATGGTTACTTACAATGGTGGTAACTCATTCCAACTATTTGACGATAATCAGCTATCAGGCGAAAAGATAATTTCACTAAAAACTACAGCTGACAATAATATAATGGTGAATTTTTCAGAAGAATCTAAGTTAGGGATTATCAATAATAACGATGATCTGAATGTACTATACATAGAAGGTAACAACGAAGGTATAATAACTGCTAATGCTTTAGGCTCTTACATTTCTGTTTCGACTGGTAATGGACTATATGTGTCTGTGGATGCTGGTGCAAATTTTGAAAAAGTAGAAGGTGAAGGAAGTGGAACTGAAATAAGCGGAATATTAGATTTCGCAACTACTACCAATGGTTTAGTATTAGCTACAAAAAATAAAATATGGTTAAATGCTGATAGCGAAACAACTGATGTAACTGGTAATCTAGGATTGAATAGTATTGTTAGAGTAGAATCAAACAGTGATGGCTCATTGATTGTATTAGGTGATTCGAAATTAAAGATTTCTAGTTCTAATAATCTATCATTATACTCAGATTTGAATGGTAATATTGGTTCATCTAATAGTGTGTTTAACTTTGATATTTCAAACGATGGTAGTTTACTACTTTCAACTAAAAATGGACTATTCAGTGGTAGTATAGATAATGATAACAGAGAAGAAATTAAAGTTGACCTAACAGATATAAACTTTAGTGAAATAACTATAATATCTGAAACTGAGTTATTAGCATCGAGCGAAGGTGGACTATTTATTAGTGAAGATTTGGGGAACAGTTTTAACAAAATTTTATTAGAAGGTAGATTTATCTTAGATGCTGCCGTTAATAGCTCTAATGAGATATTCGTTGCGACTAGAGACAATGGGTTCCTGAAAATCAGTCAAACAGGTCAGATTTTAGCAGATTTATCAGCTGAATTCAATGGTGAAGTTGTTAATAAGGTGGAGTCAGATGGTGAAGCTACAATCATAGCTAGTTCAGAAACATTGGTTAAGATAAGCAAAGATGCTGGTGCTACTTGGTCTAATATAGAAGGGAATATCAGTTCTATGTCAGAAGTAATTGCAGACGCAGAGGGTAACTTACTAATAGTAACTAATGAAGGAACAACATTTATGTTGAGTACAACAACAAGTGTAATTAGTGAAGTTAACTATCAAGGCAACGTGAATGATATAACTGGATTCGGAACTGATTTAGCAGGTAATATATTCATATCTTCTAGCACTTCTGGTGTTATGAGCTCTCAAAATAATGGATCAACTTTCGTAGAAACTAATAACGGACTTACAACGAATGCAATAATAGATCTAACAAGTAGTGCATCAGGTAATGTGTATGCATTAACTTCGCAAGCGATATTCCAATTCGATAGTGAAACTAATGTATGGGCTAAAGTACTAGATGATACTCAAGGAAACTTCTCAAATGCAACAGATCTAAAAGCATTTATGGGCCCAGTTCTATCTTCAATTGCAGGAATTAACGACCCGAACAATGATGTACTAGTTATGTCAACTCAAAGAGGTATATTCTATACTGAAGCACTAAACCCAACAAGTGTTGGCGAATTAGCAGATAGAGTTATCAATATATATCCAAACCCATCTAATAGTTTGAATAATCTGACTCTAACGATGGATGAGTCTGCTATAGCAAATCTAAACATTTATAATTCGAATGGTCAGATAGTAGCGTCTGTGAGTAATCTATCATTGAGTCCGGGTGTAAACAGAGTAGGATTTCATATTAATGATATAACAAATGGTACTTACTTTATTGAATTAAGATTAGATAAAGTCACTTTAACTAAGCAATTGGTTATTGTAAAATAACACACATTTATTTAAGTGCTACTGAGGCAACCCGAAGAGGGTTGCCTTTTTTTATAAAATCCAATATAACTTTTAAATCGTATATAGGATGTAATTAAATTTATTAACATAAAGGTCAAAAAAAAATGATGAAGAAAATAATTCTATTATCAGCGCTAGTATTCTTATTATCATGCCAAGACGATACAACATCTTCAAATGGGATGGCAGACGTAAAAGTTATTTCGTCTATGTCTAGTAAAAGCGTTTACTCTAATAGCAGCTCAGGGTTTCAATCACATGGAGTTGATTCTCTTATAGTAACGAATTTCCGTATCCTAATTTCTTCACTAAAATTGCATGGGTACAATGAAGAGTCTGAGAAATATGAATCTTTTAAAACTGGACCTTATGTTCTAAAAGCAGATTCTACTGGCAATTTTTACTATCTATCTGAACATACTGTACCAACAGGTGATTATGATAAAATAAAATTTGAGATTCATAAATTTCCTGAGTCTGAAAGAGTACAGTATATAGGCGATACTTTATTCGGCGAATTTGCAACCAACGATAAATATACAATTTTGATAGATGGATATTACTACGAAGATGGAGAGAAATTTTCATACGAATTCAAAAGTAATAAAACAGAGAATTTGACTTTGAAGTTTGATCCTATATTACAATTGGACGATGACGAAGTAAACAATATAGATTTAGATATTTATCCAGAACTCTTGTTTGTTGAGGATGGAGCTATTATAAAACCAATAGAAGATAATTGGAAGGATATAGAAAAGAATATTCATAAATCTATAAAAGCATTAAAAAAACATTTTAAATAAAAATACAGATATTAGAGGCAGCTTATATAGAGCTGCCTTTTTCATTTCTTCTTTTTGCTAGATTTGGCTAGTGGGTTGTAGTCCAGACATAGTTGTAGCCAATAGTCCAAACCGTTTGCGGCATCTACATCTTCTAGGTTTACTATTACGAATCCCTTCATTGGGCGACCAGTGAATTGCATTTCAGTGCAACCATTTTTAGCTATAGAATGGTCGTATATATCTGGGTTTATTCGCGCCATAAGTTCTGGGCCCATGACACCTACGCACATTTTCTCATCTACCATAAAGCAAAGCCCACCCATCATTTTTATCTCTCTATTTTCTACTCCGTTGGTGATGAAGTATAATCTGACTTTTTCTGCTAATAATTCGTCGTATGCCATGTTGTTCCTTGTATAGTATATTTTAATTCTAAAATATGGTTTTTAATTCATCTGTTAATATCATAATCTCTTTCCATTTTTTAGAAGTTTTAAAATTTTCGATATCCCACTCTGTCGTATTCTGTATTTCAATAAACTTCT
>JAUHXN010000446.1 GCA_030426865.1 bacterium
GTTACAGGGTAGTCAATAGAGTTTGTTCGTCCAGCTATGTAAACATTGTTAAGATTATCTAGAGTTATCCCAAATGCGTCATCCCATTCGTTACCACCAAAATAAGTTGAAAATAAAAGTTTGCTACCGTCATTTGACAGCTTACTTATTATCACATTTGCATTATATATAAGTGTTTTATTATTATATGCACCATCTGTAATTGGATAAAACTCAGTGAAACTATATGGTTCTGTTGCACCAGTGATTAGTACATTATTTGAATCATCTATACAAATATCTCTTGCATAATAATCTCCGTCCGAGCCAATGTAAGTAGAGTATTCAAGTAAACTTCCATTGTTCGACAACTTACAAACAAACGCATCGCTTAAACCATTATAGGTTTCGTCAAATACGCCTTTTGTAGTTGGGAAATTATTACTCATAGTTTCACCAGATATGTAAATATTATTTTTTTCATCTATACATATACCTCTTGGCGTTTCATAGTCGCTTCCTCCTATAAAAGTAGAAAATAAAAGCTTGCTACAGTCACTTGACAACTTACTTATGAAGCAATCATAACCGCCATTATGCATTTCATCAAAAGCATCAGATGTAGTGGGGTAAGCTATATCACTTCTAAAAGATTGGCCAGTAATATAAATATTTTGTAAAGTATCTAATGCAATTCCAAATGCAATATCATTACTACTACCACCTAAAAATGTTGAGTGGAAAAGACTACTTCCATCACCAGAAAGTTTAGAGATAAATACATCATTTTTTTCGTTTCCCTCTCCTTCTGTATATTTTGAACTATAAGCTCCACTTATTATTGGATAATCGGAACTACTAGTACCGCCTGATATATATACATTATCATTATTATCTAATGCAATACAATAAGATAATTCACTTTCACTACCACCAATAAAGGTTGACCAAACAATAGGGTCTATAACTAGAGCAAAATCAGGGTTGTACTTGCCTAATTCAAAACTAAATTGGCTTTCTGAATTTTGTTTAAACTTACAATCTACTTCTACTTTCTGATTGTTTATTTCTTGGTAAGCGTATATCTTATTGTGTCTTATTTCGCCAAGGCTTGTTTGGATTAATAGTTCACCAAGAGAGTTTACTGTTATATCATCCTGCCCGTCGTAATTCATTCTAATCTGAGATATATCCGCCCCCGCATCGGCTATATAGTCGTAACGAATTGAGTTCCCTTCATAGTAGTATCTTGCTGAAATACCTTCGTATAGATCTTCAACAATTACCTCATTGTATAAAGATACGTTTGATGCCCATTTACTCTTGTCATTCCCCAAAAAGTAATTATAATAAGTCTCCTTTTTACCGACACCATTTGATGTTGGCTCTTGATTTCCGTTCTGTAGTTCCATCTTAAATATGTGACCACAGATATTATAATTTGGTTGGGTATCTCTTCTTCGGTCGAATCTTTGCAGCTTTTTATCTAGTAGGCTTTGGGATGTGTCTTGTTCTACTAATTCCATTT
>JAUHXN010000447.1 GCA_030426865.1 bacterium
CTGCATCGTCTTCAGTTTCAAAAGCTAAATAAAGATGTGGGAAAAGAAGAACACCTCTTTTTAGAATACTCTTATTTTTTAGGAATGGATTAGTTTTTTTTGCCAAACCTTTTGACCATGTAACTTCTTGTTGAATATCTAATCCCTGATAATTCAGTCTATGTCTTACGACTTTCTTTATACCTGATTCTGATAATAACTCTGGGAATAATTTTTTCTCTATACCTTCCACCATAGATGGAGTTAAAAATTGCTGACTATAGGTTTCAGAATCACGTACTGCGGTCCAAGGTTTGATATAGCCGAACGTACCACTATATTTTACATAGAATAGTTTCATTGATTTCCCTCTATTATCCCCAAGCATCCAAAACCCATTGAATTTCTTTCACCGATTCCTACATTATATGCGAGCTGTTGCATTTTTGGAGTTGCTTGAATCTTTATAAATGTTTCAAAACAACTGATATGCCCTTCATTCGCTGTGTTTTGTTTAATAGTGATTAATTTAGATTTGTGTCTATTAACCATATTGGGTTGGATAGTAATTTCATCAGCATAATCCTCTCCAAAATGAACTTCGTATTTATTCTTTAAATTATCTGCTAATCTTTCGAATGTGGTATCATCACTTGGTTGTAAATATGAAATTTTCTTACCATTATAGATTGAAACACACGTAGGTGAGAGCATTTTGTATGTCATTAAATTTTTGAATTCAGGATCCGGCTCGATGGTTACATCTTTAATTTTGAATACAGATTCAGGTAAATTCTTTGCTCCTATTCTAATTTCAGAAGATTTTAAAATACCAGAAATTAATGATAATGTTATTTTTTCATCTAAAGCTGATGAAAAGAAGAATCCAATATCTCCACTCGAAGCAAGGATTGATTGTCCTAGTTGACTTTTATCTATGCTGTTTGTGAATAATTTAGAGAAAGTAAACATTTTATATGGCTTACCATTAGCGTTTTTGTACCCAGTCTGGTGTAGCCATTCAATGAACTCTGGTGAAGAATCACTCATCAGCTTATATATTGATGCTGAAAGTGGGTATTGATAATTAAGCGGTATTCTATACTCTCTATTCAAGGGTGATAATGTTATTTGTATTCTCATTAGGTGTTTCTTGTTAGTTTTTAGATAAAATAAAGTTACGAATTCAAATGAAATTTTCAAGAGTAATTACAAATATAATTATAATTGTAATTGTAATTACTCATCTTATTATATTTAGTAAAATGCACAAGATGGAATTTTCACAGCTATTGGGAAATATTTTTTCCTTTTGTCTGGCATTATTCTAGGTGTCTGTAGAGAAGTCGGGAATCGATTCTTTAATATTTTTGTGGCGTCTATATGAGCTTGATTCAAACTATAGATGCTTTGATTCTGATTATTACTACCCCATAAAAGACAAGCACTTAACAAGCTAGATAGATATGCACCTCCTTCATTTGAGTCAGAAGAAGATTGGTTTATATCGGCAGAATACATGTAGGTG
>JAUHXN010000151.1 GCA_030426865.1 bacterium
GCTCCATAGCCGACGATGGCAATTTTAGGTAGCTCATTAGTCATAATTGCCTTTGTTTTAATCTATTATAAAAAAATAAAGATAAGCAAAAATTAGACTTTCTGCTTACCTTTAAAGACCGAAATAATCTATTTAAATTTTAATTATACTTTTTATATTGCTTGTAAAATTCACCGATAAGGGTAAAAGCTTTGTCTATAGTATCCTCTGTAGGGCAGATGACTATACGGAAATGAGAACTACCTGGTTTCTGGCCGAAACCCGTACCCGGTACTACAACAACTCCAGTGGCTTTAAGCAATTCTTCACAGAAGTGAAAGTCATTTTCAACATCGATAGATGGGAAAGCATAGAAAGCACCCTGAGGAGCTACTAAATCAATACCATCAATATTACTAACTTTATCCATCATCAGATTTCTTCTAGATACTAATTTATTGATAGACTCTTCTAAGTGCGATTGGTCACCTTGCAGAGCTGGTTTTATACAATACTGAAGGGGATGGTTAGCAGAAACACGACTTCGAAGCATTTTATTAACTGCTTCTACGTATTCGTTTAGCAAGCTACTTTTTCCAGATATAATCCCCCATCCTAATCTAAAGCCAGGAGCCATATAGTTTTTAGACATTCCTGAAAAAGTAACACAAGGTATATCTGGGTCGATTGAAGCAATTGAAACCATCTCTGTATCGTCGAATATCAATTTATCGTAAATCTCATCAGAGAAAATGATTAGACCATGTTCTCTTGCTATTTCTACTATTTGCTCTAGTAACTCACGTGGATATACTGCGCCAGTAGGGTTATTAGGGTTGATTAATACTATTGCTCTAGTCTTATCATTAATTTTCGATTTTATATCTTCTATATCTGGCAACCAACCGTTACTTTCATCTAAGTAATATGGATTTGCCTCTAACTCCAACTTCGATTCTATAGCATTATACAAAGGGTAACCTGGAGTTGGCATAAGGAAGTTTTCACCTCTATTGAGTAATGCAGATAAGCATATTTCAATAGCTTCAGCAGCACCTGTAGTAATACATATATCTTGTATATTCTTAATACCTTTTCGTTCCTCAGCATCTTTTCGAACAGCTTCAATAGCTTCAGGAGTTCCAGAAGACGGGGCATAACCATTCTTTCTGTTGTGAAGTGCATCTACGACACTATCTATAAGGTGTTTGGGAGTATCAAAATCATATACATTAGGGTCGCCAATATTTAGGTAATGCATTTCGATACCTGTTTTAGCCACTCCTTGAGCAAGCATTATAATATCACGGATTGCATAATGAATATTATCCGTTCTAAAAGCTGGTATAATTGGGTTTATCATTGTATTTTTCCCTAAAGTAATATTGTAATTATTAGTCTAAACGAAAGACTACAAATATAAGGAATTGTTTTTATAAGCCCTTCATTATTTCCCCAATGGTGTAATTCTGATTAATTGATATTTTTTACTTCCCTCCACCGCTTTTTATCTTCTGATAACATCTATTAATAGAATTACCTTTCATACTTCTTCAAATCATTTCAGACTCCCAAAAATTTACTATATTTGTAAATCAAAAAATTAGCCGTGAGCAGAATGAAAAAGATACTATTCCTACTATTATTTCCAGTACTTATATTCGCAAAAGACTTCAATCCTGATGATTATGAAGATGATGTAGATAAAATCATCGAAGCAGCTATGAAAAGTAATATAGGGTGGGACCGACTAGAGTACTTGTGTAATAACTTCGCAAATCGGCTTAGTGGAACTCCTGAATTAGAGAGAACAATAGATTGGATCTATGAAGAAATGCATAAAGATGGTTTAGCTAATGTCCAAAAACAACCAGTATTGGTGCCGAATTGGAAAAGACATTATGAATCATTGAAAGTCGTTTTCCCAATGGAATATAAAATTGATATGCTTGGCTTGGGTGGTAGTATAGCCACACCACAAGAAGGGATAACTGCTGAAGTCATAGTTGTCAGAGACAAAGATGAACTAGATAGAAGAAAAGATGAAGTTAAAGGTAAAATTGTACTTTTCAATGTACCATTCACAACATACGGACAAACAGTTCAATATAGATTCTACGGAGCACAGTGGGCTGGACAATACGGTGCAGTCGCAAGTCTAATCCGCTCCGTTAGCCCAATTGGTTTTGACAATCCACATACAGGAATGATGGCTTATAATGATAGTACCACTAAGATACCACATGCTGCTATTACCTTGGAAGGCGCTGAGCTATTACAAAGATATCAAGATAAAGGTCAAAGAGCAACAATCAACTTAACTATGCACGCAAAGCATTATCCAGATGCAATCTCACACAATGTAATGGGTGAAACAAAGGGAAGCACTCTATCTGACGAAATTATTTCCGTAGGTGGTCATATAGACGCTTGGGATGCTGGTCAAGGTGCTCAAGATGATGGCGCTGGATGTATGACTACTTGGGAAGCAGTGAGATTAATAGATGAATTAGGACTAAATAATAACAGAACAATACGTGCTGTAATGTGGACTAACGAAGAAAATGGTGCAATGGGCGGTAAGGAATACGCTAGGGGCTTTTCACACGAAAAACACGCTATGGCTTTCGAATCTGACGCTGGTACATTTGCTCCCTTAGTTATTAGATTCAGTGGTAGTCCAGAAATTTTAGAACAAGTTAAAAAATTCGAACCATTATTAAAGAAAGTAAACCCACAAATTACTGTAGGCGAAGGTGGTGGTGGAGTCGACATAGGGCCACTGATGGAAACTGGTGTACCCGGCATGAGCTTATCACCAGATGATAAAGGAAGATATTTTTGGTATCATCATTCCCCTGCTGACACTTTCGACAAAGTTGATAAGGACGAATTCAAACAATGTGTGGCGGCGATTGCTGTTACAATTTACTTATACTCAATATTAGAATTAGAATGACAAAACAAGAACTTTGCAAAGAAATATATAAAGTAGCACATATAACAGGCGAATTTAAACTTCGCTCGGGCGTAACTAGCCATGAATATTTTGATAAATATCAATTCGAGTCAAGACCAACTTTACTCAAAGAAATTGGCAAACAAATTAATGAGACTATTATCCCTGGATTAGAATTTGATATGTTAGCACCATTAGAAATGGGGGGTATTCCTATAGCTACTGCTATATCACTACAAAACAACTTTGATATGGTATTAGTCCGCAAAGAAGCCAAAGAATACGGCACTTGCAAATTGGCTGAAGGTCCAGATATAGCTGGTAAAAAATTACTTATTATAGAAGATGTAGTTACTAG
This sequence comes from bacterium, assembly GCA_030426865.1. Taxonomy (GTDB): domain Bacteria; phylum Bacteroidota; class Ignavibacteria; order Kapaibacteriales; family UBA2268; genus PGYR01. The sequence goes on from JAUHXN010000151.1 coordinate 3,297, forward strand.
TGGTGGTCAGATTATAATCAGTGCTGGTGAATTACGCCAAAGAGGTGCTATCGTCGAAGAAGCTATATGTGTTATTAATAGAGAAGCTGGCGGAGAAGAAAAGCTTAAAGAGGCAGGTATTAAACTTCATTCATTATTTACAATGACTGAGTTGAAGGCCTAGAATATATTACTTCGCAATTATTATTATCTCTGTTCTTCGGTTGAGTTTTCGTCCAAACTCAGTATCATTTGACGCTATTGGTCGGCTTTCTCCGTGCCCTTGAGTTTTTATTCTTTTACCTGATATACCCTTTTTGATTAGGTAAGCTTTTACACTTTCAGCTCTGAATTTTGATAGTCGGTTATTGACTGCTTCGCTACCGATAGCATCTGTATGACCTTCGATCATAACCACAACATTTTTTCTATTGTTCATAAACATAGAAAGTACTTCCAGCTCTGGTACAGAATCAGGTAGATTAGAACTACCAGTTTTGTATAGCATATTCTCAATAATCAATTTACGCCCCAATTCAACGATTGGAATAGTTTTTTTAGTTAGCTCTTCTTTCTTCTCATTTATAATAGCTATATCAATACTATCTGGAATAGCCGGTTTAGCAGTTCTATACTTTAATGCATATAAATTAGTTAACTGATTAGAGAAATTATCCAAAATAGTAGAGAATGGATAATCTATATCATAGAAATTGCCACGAGTATTCGAAGAAATATAGTTATAGGCAGATAACCTAGGAGGCACAATACTAAAGACTCTCACTTGGTCATCGAATAACATTTTAGTTATAGATTCAGTTGTCTGATCAGAACTACCAACTCCAGTCTCACCAGCTTGATGATATGGTGCATCAGTTACCAATACAGCTACTTTATTAGCAGATGGTCTGTACTCTATTTGCTTTGAAGCAGCCTTAAGTGCTTCTAGAGCATTTTCCTTTACATCTCCTCCACCCTTAGCTTTAACCCGACCTATCCAACCTAGGAAATCATTAACGTCTGGAGTAGGTTGATAAACTTTATCAACTTCATCAGAAAATAATATTAAACCAAGAGTATAGTCAATTCCTCTAGTCTTAAGGAAATCTGTTAGATCACGTACCTTTTGTCTAACAGCATCAATATATGACTGCATTGATCCGGTTTGATCTATTACAAAAATAAAATCTACAGGTACTCTTTCGTTAATAGAAAGTTTATCTACAGATATTACTTGATGTTCAACTCCATTTTCTAGTACAGTTAGTCCCTCAGAATAAAGAGTATCAAGTGGTTGGCCATAGATATTATATGCTTCTACAATTACTTTTATTATTGGGTAATTAGAAATATCTACATTTTGGATAGTAAGTTTTATCTCTTTTTGTTCGTAAGTCACCGATGCAGAGCGCATTAAATCTTTTCGCTTGGCTGTACTATCACCAGAAGAAGGGTTATCTTTGAGATTATCAGATTGGGCTATTGCTATATTACTAAAAGTAAATACAGTGGCTAGTGCAATTAATATAACAATGGCTCTATTCATCTTGCAAGTTACTGAAAGTAGAAATAAAAAAAAACCCCTCTGCTCTAAAACAGAAGGGTTGTTGATTTCTTATATTGTAATTCTAAGTATTGGACTTATCATAAAGAAGTTTTGAATTTCGTAAGGCCTTTGATCTCTCATAATAGTAGAGAATTTTCCTTCAAGTAAAAACCAATTACCAAATATTGGTAAATAAGCTTGTGCCATTAATATTTGGTTTGAGTATTGAACACTCAAACTAAATGGAAATGCTTGTTGGTTTCTATATTGTGCTTTCAAATATAACCAATCAGCAAACTCGTTTGGTTTATAAGTAGCAAGTCCTACCACGTTTTCTCTTTCTATTATATACTCAAATCCTTGTTGGTACAATAAGTACTCATCTACTTGAGCATAACTAGCACCAACATCAAATCTGAAATAATGAGAAGGTGTATTTTCATTACCTACCCATAGATTATAGAATAATGTTGCTTGACCAGTTTCTCTTAGTAATGGCGCTACACCTAATTTTGTAATTGTAGTATCACCGTTACGAGGATCTTGGTATTCTGCATCCCTTCTGAATTCAGCAGTAGCACTATTATATCTTCCGTAAGACTCGATAGCAACATTTCTGTTTCTCAAGTCACTGAAAGGTAATTCTAGATTTAGACCAATACCGAATTGAGGATGGAAAGGCATGTGAATATCAAAACCAGCAACTAACTTGCCATCTGGTCCAGCATTCAACAATCTATCCGCAACCCAAGAAAATGCAGTTCCTTCATTGTCTAATCCTGAAGAATGTCTATAACCACCACCTAAATAAGCGTTAATTAATCTAGGAACAAATTCTCTAGTTGCAGGATCTGTATTATTCATCAATGGTCTTTGTAAAGTAACTTTACTCTCACCAGCTGACCAGAATTGGTATCCAACTTCGTCAGTACCTACTTTATTTTGAATCCAAAATCCAGTTTCACCTATTTTAAGTGATTGCTCGAACAAAGACATAGTGATTGCTTGAATTTTATCTTCAGGCTTTAAGTAATCTTGAATCGCAGTTGCCTCAGAAGGCTTTACTGGAATCTCAGGTGGAATTTCGATATAACAATAAGTTCTAGAATCTGCACCAGGAGTAGGTCTTTCATAGATATTATAGTTATCATCACCTGATAAATACTTAGAGATTTTCTTTATGTTTTGATCTATCTCTTGTGGGTTCATAGTTGCTTTACCACAAGTAATCAATAGTATTTCATAGTTTCTTTCTCTAGGTGGCTTTGGTGAAGCCAAAACTTCGATTTCTTCGATATTCAATTCATCTTTAGAATATCCATAGATAGAGAATGCTTGATAGATTTGGAATTGCAAATCTGGCTCACATACTTTCCAACGAGGAAACATCTTACGTAATTCATAATCAATCGTCGTCAAAGAATCAACGTAGTTGAAGTCACTTGTAGCTGACTGAGCAAAACCATTATAAGTTGTGCCAGTTAGCATTAAGATGCTTGCAATTATTAATATTTTTATGTTTTTCATATTCATTTTTCTTTCTGTTATACAATTATTAGAATACATAGATTAATCGAGCCATAGGCACTAGTAACGAGTTCATTTCCCAAGGTCTAGGTGACTTTCTGAAAGCTACAGCATAGCCATTAGCTTCTAATCGGATTGAGAATGTATTCTCAACTACAGGAACTTGTACCCATCCATTGAACTGTAATGATTCGTCGAAATACTGAATACCACCACCAAATGGAGTTGTATTATTAGTAGTCATGAATTCTAATTTACCAGATATTCCACCAATAAACTCACTTCCTCTTTCTTCTAAGTTAACACTTGGATCATCCAAATCTTCGTTGATTTCGTAGCCCCAAGTTTCCATTGAGTAACCAGTACCACCAACACTAAATCGCATAAAGTAGTCTTCGTCTACACTGATACCAAAAGTATAGTGAACTTGAGTGTTAAATCTCAATAAATAATCGTTGCTCAAAGCACTTCTTTGGAAAGTGAAAGGATCAGTGTCCACATTCATATTACCATTTCCAGGTTCTGCATCGCCGAATACGTATCCAAATTGTACTTGGAATACATCACTACGTGGGATGATAGCAAATGGAAAATCTAATACACCAGCTATACCAACACCACCATAAGTCATAGTTCTTTGTTGGTTATAAACATCTTCAGAGAATGAAGCCCATCCATCTGTAGGAAGTATAAGACCAAATTTCACATTCTTCCATATAGCAGAAAGAGTCATTCGATTACTCCAGAATGAAGGATAGTTAATACCTTCAATACCGTATTTCAATTCAACACCGAAATTAGGTAAGTAATCATTAGTTGCTCTACGAGG
>JAUHXN010000152.1 GCA_030426865.1 bacterium
TAGCATTAACTAACTCAGAAGGAGTTAAGTTTTCACCATCATGGATACTTAATCTTTCTTTGATAGTACGAGCCATACGTGCTAGACCAACGTTAAATTGTGATCCAAGCTGCTCACCTACTGTTCTAACACGACGATTACCTAAGTGGTCAATATCGTCACCAGTATGTTTAGCTGTATGTAACTCTATAAGTTGTTTAATGATTTCAACGATATCTGTATTAGTCAAAGTAGTAATAGATTCATCTATATCTAGACCCAAACGGTCATTCAATCTGTATCTACCAACAATACCTAAATCATATCTCTTGTCGCTGAAAAACAATCTTTCTAATAATAATTCTGCTGTTTCTACATCAGGTGGTTCACTTGATCTTAACGTTCTATATATAGACTCCAAAGCATCATCCCTGTTACGAGAAGTATCTTTAGTAATAGTACGTGCTATAAGTGGCTCATCTGTAGGGTCAATAAAGCCATAAAGCTTAATATCTTCAGCATCTGATTCTTTTAATTTTTTAAATAACTCTTCGTCTAAAACCATATCTCTAGTAGCAATGATTTCACCAGTAGCCATATCAATAACATCTGATGCAATCTTACGACCAATATGATCATCACCTACTTCATCTAGCTTATAATCGTTAGCTAGTCCAAATAAAGATAAGATATCCTCATCTGAAGAATATCCAATAGCACGAAGTAGTGTAGTAACTGGGAACTTTTTCTTTCTATCGATATACGCATACATAATCTCGTGTATATCAGTAGTAAACTCCACCCATGACCCTCTGAAAGGTATAATACGAGCAGAATATATTCTTGTCCCATTAGGGTGAACAGCATCGTCAAAGAAAACACCAGGTGAACGGTGTATTTGAGATACAATTACTCTTTCTGCACCATTGATAATAAAAGTACCTTTAGGAGTCATAGAAGGTATGTTACCAAGATAAACTTCTTGTTCAACAGCCTCTATGTAATCTTCAGATTCTTTATCAGCTTTACTTGATAATCTAAGTTTAGCTTTAAGTGGTTTAGAGTAAGTTAATTCTCTTTCTCTACATTCTTCTTCAGAATATTTAGGTTTTTCTATTGTATATTCAATAAATTCTAGTTGAAATATTTCTGAATTATCCAAAATAGGAAAATTTTGATGGAAAGACTGTTGAAGCCCTTTCATCTCTCTTTTGTGAGGAGGAACTCTTTCTTGTAAGAAGTCGTCATAGGCTTCTACTTGAATGTTCAACAAATCTGGATAATTAGATTTAGAAATATTAGATTTTGCAAAGGTAACTCTATCTCTTAGTCTATGAATACCTCTTGAAGTAGATAACTTTGGGTATTTTTGAACTAACGTAGAATTAATAGTTTCCTTAGTAATGGCACTCATATTTGAAGTACTCCGATTTCTTCGTGTTCTTTATACAGGAAAAGGATTTTTTGACAAAGCACCTAACTTAAGGTATTTGGTCAAAAAACCCTGAATCTATATCAGAATATGTTTTTTATTAGATAAATTTATCAATACTTTTTAAAAAAATATATCGACTAAGCGACAATTGTATATCGCTTAGCCGATTAATTCTAAGAATTATTTTAACGTAACTTTAGCACCAGCTTCTTCAAGCTTAGCTTTTAGTTCGTCAGCTTCTGCTTTGTTAGCACCGTCTTTTACGATACATGGAGCAGATTCAACTTTTTCTTTAGCTTCTTTCAAGCCAAGACCAGTGATTTCTCTAACTGCTTTGATAACATTAAGCTTGCTAGCTCCAATGTCAGTCAATTCTACATCAAAGCTATCTTTAGCTTCTTCAGCACCAGCAGCTTCTCCGCCGCCAGCAGCAGCCATCATCATTGGTGCAGCAGCACTAACACCGAATTTTTCTTCTAATGCTTCTTTCAAAGCTGCAGCTTCAACTAATGTTAAAGCACCAATTTGGTCAACTAGTTTTTCAACTATTTCAGACATATTAAACTCCTAATAAAAAAATATTGTTTACTATTTAATAAAATTAAGCGACATCGCTTTTTGATTTAACACCTTCGTGAATCACGTAGGCAAGATCACGCATTACTGCACTAATAGCACCGTGAATACCAGAAGCTGGTGCGTTGATAGAACCAACGATTGCAGCCATGATATCTTCTTTCGTAGGTAATGAAGCCAATGTTTTAAGCTGAGTATTATCGAAGTATTTACCATCGATAATAGCTGCTTTCAACTTTGGTCTTTCTTTATCTTCGAAAGCTTTCTTGATGATTTTAGCAGGAGTAACTGGATCTTCATAACCGAAAACCATTCCAGAATAACCTTTGAAATCCGTCTCAGGGAAAGCAAAATTCTCATTGCCTTCTATTGCACGACGGAATGCTGTATTCTTTGCAACTTTGTAATCAAAACCACCTGCACGAAGTTCAGCACGGAACTTATTCGCTTCAGCTACAGTCATGAATTCAAAGTCAATTAGATAAGCAGCACTAGCTTTCTCAAGATATCCTTTTATCTCTTCGACTATTTGTTTTTTCTTCTCTAATGTAATCATTGTTTAGTTACCTTTTGTTATCCATTAATGGATTAAATGTAGAAGCATTTAATTAGAGTGCGTAAATTTTTTGTTTATTTCTATTTTGTAATTAGCTTACTTTAAAACTACTTTCATCTATATTTAAACTAGGTCCCATAGTTGAGCTAACATATACATTTCTGATATATTTACCTTTAGCTGACGATGGACGGCTTTTTAATATAGTTTCGTAGAATAAGCTAACATTATCTTTAAGAGCTTCTGCAGAGAAAGTACATTTGCCAACAGCACCAGCTATATTACCAGATTTGTCAACACGGTACTCTATCTTACCAGCTTTTAACTCTTCAACTGCTTTAGCAACGTCAAAAGTTACTGTACCAACCTTAGGATTAGGCATAAGTCCACGAGGTCCTAAAACACGACCTAGTTTACCAACTTCACCCATTACATCGGGAGTTGCTACTACAACATCTACGTCAGCCCAGCCAGATTTGATTTTTTCAACGTATTCTTCTAGTCCAGCATAATCTGCACCAGCATCCAAAGCTTCTTTATCTTTAGGAGTTTTAGCAAAAACTAATACTCTTACAGATTTACCAGTACCATGAGGTAATGATACAGTACCACGGATATTTTGGTCAGATTTACGAGGATCAACCCCTAAGTTCATAGAGATTTCGAAAGACTCGTCAAATTTTGCAGATGGGTTCGATTTGATAAATTCAATGGCTTCATCTACGGAATACTTTTTATTCTTGTCTATTTTAGACGCAATTGATGCGTACTTTTTACCATGTTTGTTCATTTTGTTTTCCAATAATTATGTTAGATGAAATTATCCTTTGAAGTTAACGCCCATAGCTCTAGCTGTACCTTTGATCATATCAACAGCTGAATCCATAGATGTGCAATTCAAATCTTCCATTTTAATTTTAGCTATTTCCTCGCACTGAGCACGAGTGATAACTCCAACCTTTGTCTTATTGGGCTCACCTGAACCACTTTTCAACTTTAGTATATTCTTTATTAGAACAGCAGCGGGAGGCGATTTGGTAATGAACGTAAACGACTTATCTGCATAAAACGTAACTTGCGCAGGAATGATAAGTCCTTTATCATTCTGCGTCATTGCGTTAAATGCTTTTACGAATTCCATACCATTCAAACCTCTTTGACCGAAAGCAGGACCTACTGGTGGGGCCATTGACGCTTCACCGGCTTTTAACTGCAGCTTGAATGTACCAGCAACTTTTTTAGCCATTATAAACTCTTTTGTTTAAATATTAATTACTATCTGTTGGATTTTCTATTTCAACTTGAGTAAAATCAAGTTCAACAGGAGTTTTACGTCCTAAGATTCCAACTTCTACTTTTAATTTTTGTTTTTCGTTATTCACTTCTTTTACAGAGCCAGAGAAAGTGTTGAAAGGACCATCGATTACTTTTACTGGGTCACCAACTTGGAATTGCGTTTCTACAGTTGCAATATCTTTTCTTTCTTCTAATCTGCCAATTATTCTACTTACTTCATCTTTACGAAGAGGAGTAGCATCATTACGTCGACCAACAAAGCTAACTACAGAAGGTAAGTTCTGAATAACATCTTGTACTTTAAGGTCTAAAACCGCGTGCAAGATTATATAACCAGGTAGGAAATTCCTTGTTTTAGTACGACGTTTACCGCCCCTTACTTCGAACACAGTTTCTTCAGGTATGATAACTTCTAATATTCTATCGTCAATCCCAATTCTCTTGGATTCAACTTCTATTAAGTTTTTTACCTTAGCTTCGTGTCCCGTAAAAGTACGAATCGCGTACCAATTGGGTTTTTTCCTTTCTTCTTCTATCGCCTGTGGATCGTACATATATAAATTTTATCTCTTTACTTAGAATGAATCAAATAATGTATTAACGCCTTTAGAGATAATCCAGTCAAAAACTGACACTATCAACGTAATAATCACAGACACTACAACGACAATTTGGCTTGACTTCCATAGGTGTTCCCTTGAAGGCCAAGCAACTTTTTTCATCTCTGCAGTTACTTCTTCAGTTACTTTTTTAATTTTCGCTATCATAAAAAACTCTTTATTTAAAAGTTAGCACGGGTGGTAGGACTTGAACCCACAGCCAATGGTTTTGGAGACCACTACTCTACCAATTGAGCTACACCCGTGTGTAAGTCCATATTTCTACCCTATCATTAGAGCTAGTGAGCGGAATTGAACCGCCGACCTCATCCTTACCAAGGATGCGCTCTGGCCATCTGAGCTACACCAGCGCATACACACATTATACAGAAAAAAAATTGAGATATTTTTTGTATCTCAATTTAAAATTTCTTTTTGCTGGCTGCTCAATCCTGATAGTTTTAGAGCGGGAGACGAGACTCGAACCCGCGACCCTCAGCTTGGAAGGCTGATGCTCTACCAACTGAGCTACTCCCGCATGCTACGTATTATCATATAATTGTGGGCAGGGAAGGATTCGAACCTCCGTAGGGTTGCCCCAGCAGATTTACAGTCTGCCCCGGTTGACCGCTTCGGTACCTGCCCCAATATTATTGAGCTTACAAAATTAGTGGATTGAAATTTAATATCCAAGTTTTTTTGAAAATAATTTCAAATTTTCTTGAAATACTATTTTTTCAACTCTAAAATATCATATTTTGTCAGAACAAGGTTTGCAATCTAAATAAAAGTTTTTGATTAATTGAATTTTTTATTCAAATATTTTGTTAAAGACCAATTAATTTTCAATTCTAGTTGGGAAGACCCAGCTATTGACAGGAAATTACTCGAGCTTAACACAGAAAGTGATGTACTTACAATAACAAGTGCTGGAGATAATATTCTTGATTATTTACTTGATAGCCCTAGTTCAATTACTTCTGTTGATCTTAATCCAGCTCAAAATGCTTTAGCAGAATTAAAAATTGCGACTATCAAGAATACTAGTTACGATACACTGTTCGATTTGTTCGGATATGGTCAATATGATAAAATAGAACCTTTATTTGATAATTTGAAATCTCAGCTATCCCCTACTTCTTATAATTTCTGGAAAAAGAGGAAACATTATTTTAGTTCGAAACTTCCTTTTTACCATTATGGTACTTCTGGATTGATTGCTCGTGGGTTTTATTATCATCTTAAGTTAAACAAGAAACTTCGAAGCAAAGTTAATGAGATGGTTAATTGCTCTACCCTAGAAGAACAATATTTACTACACTTAGAATTAGAAAATTTACTTTTTCATAATATTATAGCTAAGTTTCTCTTGAAGAATAAATTTATGCTCTCATTTCTAGGTATCCCAGATGCTCAAGCGAAATTAGTAGAAGTTCATAATGACTATCATAATATGTATGATTTTATAGTTGGGTCGCTAAGAACAGTTTTCAAAGAGTTTCCACTTTCGCAAAACTACTTTTGGTACTTATATATAAAAGGACAATATTCTAAGGAGACGTGCCCAAATTATCTAAAGGAAGAAAACTTCGAATTATTAAGGCAAAACGTAAGTAAGGTAAATCTGGTCACCGACACTTTCTTCAATCAATTGAAAAATAGTCCTGACAATAGCTATTCGCACATCATACTACTAGATCATTTCGATTGGTTCTGGGAAGATAGAGAAACTCAGCTAAAAGTTTGGGTCGAAATAAAGCGAGTGGCAAAGCCAAAAGCTAAAATACTCTTTCGCTCGGCAGCTAGCAATAGGGAGTATCTAATTCCTGAGATTCGTAATGAGATAGATTATAGAGATGACCTCACTAGTGGCTTCACTAATCGTGGTAGAGTAGGCACTTATGGCAGTGTTAACTTTGGAGTGATGAGGTGAATATAACAATTGAAAAGCTGTATGAAAGGATTCTTCAGCATATAATCTTAATTGCTTTATGTGTTATCTTTGTACCATTAACAATTTTAATTACTATACAAATTGCATCCGTTTTGCCTGATTTTTTAACTAAAAATTTAATTCTAGCTGTAGGGGGAGCATTGGGGTTTATTATATCTTTTGTGTTATTTCATTACATTTTCACACTATTTAAACAGCATATATTTTTAAAGTCGATAATCTATTTAGCCTCTATTGTTATAACATCTTTAATTATTAAGTACACAATTATTATCTTTTATTCTATACCATATGAAATTAGAATCATTTTCCTATTTCTCATTCTAGCCTTGTCTTATGAATTGTATTTACAATTTTATAAACTTTTAACTAAAACTAAGTTTTTTAATGAAAATAATGATATCAAGAAAACTATAACTGGTGGAAATAGTGGAGAATAAAAAAGTTGAGGGAGAAACCTCCTTTCAGTCCTTGCCGTGACAAATAAGAGTCAAGACATCATTAATTTCTTAATAATCATGAAGTCAAGTTCTGATTAATACTATAATGATTACCTCTCCTAGACTCTTCGGTTGCTAGGCTCCCTCAGAGTGACGTGGCTTTTTTGGAAGTAAAATAAACATACTAATTAAGTAAATACTAATTAACTTTGCAAGAGGGTACTCGAACCTGCTGAACCATCGGAGCGGCTGGGCAGATGTCCTTGAAACTGTTTCAAGAAAACAATGGGCTCACGGACGTCGAGTTTTCCGGTCCCGAATGCTATTT
>JAUHXN010000448.1 GCA_030426865.1 bacterium
AACTATCCAAATATACGAACATTCTTATATCCAGTCATTATTAAATACATGTAAAATATTGGTATAATAATATGTATAATTACTAAAATAAAGAAAATTTAAGTATTTATTGAAAAACAAAAGCTGATTTTGGAATTAATTATAAAATAACTTTCAATTTCGGTATATTTGTAAATGTACCTCATAACAAAATTGAATCCGATTAATGTCATTTTTTAATGTATTTTCAAACGACGTAGCTATTGATCTCGGCACTGCTAACACCCTTATCTGGATGAAAGGTAAAGGGATTGTTCTTAATGAACCAACTATCGTAGCTTTCGACCGTCAAACTAAAAAAATTATCGCCATTGGTAACGATGCTCAATCAATGGTAGGGAAGACCCACAAAGACATAAAAATTATCCGTCCACTTCGTGATGGAGTTATTGCTGATTTCGAAATCACCGAAGGAATGCTTCGTGCATTCATCAGAAAAGTATCTAACACTTGGCAACCAGCTCGTAGAGTTGTAGTTGCAGTACCCTCTGGTATAACAGAAGTAGAAAAGCGTACGGTTCGTGATAGTTGTGAACACGCTGGTGCGAAGGAAGTCCACTTAATAGCTGAGCCAATGGCTAGTGCTATAGGTATTGGGTTGAACGTGCACGAGCCAGTAGGTAATATGATAGTTGACATTGGTGGTGGTACTACCGAAGTTGCTGTTATAGCTCTATCAGGAATAGTAACGGCTGAATCTATCAAACACGCTGGTGATGAGATGACAGACGCTGTTTCTCAGTACTTCCGTCGATATCACAATATATTGATAGGAGAAAGAACTGCCGAAATGATCAAATGTAATGTCGGCTCAGCAATGCCACTAGAAGATGAAATAGAAATAGAAGTAAAAGGTAGAGACTTAGTTTCGGGTATTCCAAAGATGATAAATGTTACTTCAGTAGATATCCGAAAAGCTTTATCAGATTCAGTTGATAAAATTGTGACTGGAGTCCTCCGATTGTTAGAAAAAACTCCTCCTGAACTTTCTGCTGATATATTCGACAGAGGTATTATGCTTAGTGGTGGTGGTGCATTGCTCAAAGGATTAGGCGAAAAAATCACGAAAGAAACAAACCTACCGGTCCACGTCGCAGACGAGCCATTAATTTCTGTTGTAATAGGAACAGGTAAGGCATTGGAAAACCTAAGCGACTATTCTTCTGTATTGATAAAAAGAAACTCATACTAAATAGTATTTACTTATGTTGCAGCTCCTTAGTCTAATAGTAAAATTTAAAGATTATGCTGCCCTTACTCTTTTGTGCATTATTAGTTTGTCCCTTATCTCAATAGGCGACGTATCTAAAATAGGTGGGTATAGAGCATTTGTAGTTGGCACTATAGGTTGGCTCGAAGAGGCATTTGCTTGGGTACCTAATCCCGATGCACTCAGGACAGAAAATAGAGCAGTTCGAGAACTAAATCTTTATTTATCTTCCGAATTAATGAAATCCCGCC
>JAUHXN010000153.1 GCA_030426865.1 bacterium
GGGTCTGCTACAGCCTCTATAACTGCAGTTTCAGGGACTATGATACTTACTTTTTTCATGATTATATTATTATATGATAATTGTCGTAAATTGCCCTTAGTAATGTCGCATTTACACTGCTGCAAATTATAAAATTTTGTTGAATTTTGTAATGTCTTATTTATGATTAATATAATTATGGGGTGAAAAATGGCAAATTCTAAAAAAGAATTAGTGACAATAGAAGCAAAGGTAAATGCACCTATAGAAAAGGTTTGGGATGTATGGACAGGTCCAGAACATATAATAAAATGGAACGCAGCTTCTGAAGATTGGCACACAACATCTGCTGAGAATGATTTGAGAATAGGAGGTAGATTCAACTCAAGAATGGAAGCGAAAGATGGTTCGTTCGGATTCGATTTTAGTGGTGTTTACAATGAAGTTGACGAACATGAAAGAATAGTTTATACATTGGATGATGGAAGAAAAGTATGGACTACTTTTACTAAAATTGAAGGTGGAACTGAAGTGATTTCTACATTTGAAGCAGAAAATGAGAATCCAATAGAAATGCAAAAAACTGGATGGCAAAGTATACTTGATACATTCAAAAAGTATGTCGAAACACCTAGGAACTGGGTAAAACTGAAGTTTGATGTTAATATAAATGCACCAATCGATACCGTTTACTCTAGTATGATATCTAAAGACACATATAGTCAATGGACTGCAGAATTTAACCCTTCTTCTAGCTTCAAAGGTAGTTGGGATAAAGGCTCAAAAATCTTATTCGTTGGTTGTGATGCAGAAGGGAATGAAGAAGGTATGGTAAGCCGAATAAAAGAAAACATACCAAATAAGTTTATCTCAATTGAACATCTCGGTTTACTGAAAGGTAGTGAAGAAATCACTTCTGGTGTAGAAGTCGAAAAATGGGCTGGTGGATTAGAAAATTATTATTTCTATTCAGAAGGTAATAAAACTAAAGTAGAAGTTATTTGTGATTCTTATCCTGAATATGATGAATATTTCTCTGCTATGTGGCCTAAAGCACTTAACAAACTAAAAGAAATTAGTGAGAATAGTGGAGGTTCGAAATGAGTGTATGCCTTCACCCTTGTCTTTGGTTCGACGGTAACGCAAAAGAGGCAGCAGATCTGTATTGCTCTGTATTCGATAGTTCAACTATTAAATCTGAAAATCCATTTGTTGTTATGTTCGATTTACTCGGACAGACATTTATGGGATTGAATGGAGGTGATACTCATAAGATAAATCCTTCTATCTCATTTATGGTGACTTACCAAAATGAAGAAGAAATACGTAACGCATGGGAGCTATTATCTATTAAAGGTAATGTACTGATGCCTTTAGATAAATACGATTGGAGCGAATGTTACGGTTGGGTTGAAGATAAATTTGGCGTCAATTGGCAACTTTATCTTGGTGAAAAGCAAGATACGGAGCAAAGAATTTCACCGACATTAATGTTTGTTAGTGAGCAAAACGGTAAAGCTGAACAAGCTATCAATTATTATACATCTATATTTGATAATTCTAACATCCGGGGTATATTGAAATACAATACCGGTGATGATGATATTGAAGGTAATGTAAAGCATGCTCAATTTTCACTTAACGGCTATACTATGATGGCAATGGATAGTTCTGCTGATCATAAATTCCAATTTAGCGAAGGTGTATCAATCGTTATTACTTGTGACACACAAGATGAGATAGATTACTATTGGGATAAGTTGAAAGATGGTGGTAGAGAGGATAAATGTGGGTGGCTCAAAGATCAATTTGGTGTTTCATGGCAGGTTGTGCCAAGAATATTAGGCGAGTTAATGTCTGATCCTATAAAATCACCAAGAGTTGTAGATACTTTTATGAATATGACTAAATTGGATATTGAAAAATTAAAGAATGCATAAATGAATATTGAAAATCAGAATGTAGAATCACTCCCACCAATAGTCAAGAAATCTTTTTGGGAGAATCTAAAAGACGCAATAAAAGGAACCGAAGCTGACTACACAACTATTAGTATCAGAAAAGCTATATTTCTATTAGCAATTCCTATGATACTTGAATTAGTAATGGAGTCAACTTTTGCTGTAGTCGATATATATTTTGTCGGGAAATTGGGAGCCTCTGCTATAGCTACTGTTGGTCTGACAGAAACTTACCTTTTTATACTTTACTCTGTTGCTATGGGGCTATCTATGGCAGTCACGGCTATCATAGCAAGGCGTACAGGAGAGAAAAATACTAGTGAGTCTGGAAATGCAGCCGTCCAATCCATAATTCTCGGGTTAATAGCTGCTCTGCCACTTACTATAGGTGGTATTTTCTTTGCTAAAGATTTACTTGCACTAATGGGCGCTGATGCTTGGAGTATAAATGAGGGTTACAAATATACTCAATATATGCTAGGAGGAAATGCTGTTATTGTTCTTTTATTTGTTATCAATGCAATTTTCCGTGGAGCAGGAGATGCTGCTATAGCGATGAGAGTACTATGGATAGCAAATATAATAAATATTGGACTAGATCCACTTCTTATCTTCGGTTGGGGGATTATACCTGCTTTCGGGATAGAAGGAGCTGCAATGGCAACTAATATTGGCCGAGGTATTGGCGTAGCAGTACAATTATGGGTACTATTCAAAGGTGGTAAACATATTAAGGTAACCATTTCTCAGCTTTATGTTGATTCGAAAATAATGCTTAACATTGTCAAAACTTCACTAGGAGGCATTGGACAGATGATAATTGCTATGACTTCTTGGGTTTTTCTTATTAGAATACTCTCTGAATTGGGGGCTGAAACTGTAGCTGGCTCTACTATAGCAATTAGAATTATGATGTTTACTATGATGCCTGCATGGGGTTTGTCGAATGCTGCCGCTACGCTAGTAGGACAGAATCTGGGCGCAGGAGAACCCGATAGAGCAGAAAAATCAGTTTGGAAAATCGGATTCTATAATATGATATTTCTCGTTCTAGTATCTATAGTTTATTTCTTTTATAACGAAGATTTAATGAGACTATTCTCAGATGATGCTCGAGTAATAGCAGTAGGTGCAGAATGGATACAGATAGTATCCTATGGCTATTTCATCTATGGATGGTGGATGGTATCAGTACAAGCATTCAATGGCTCTGGAGATACTAAAACCCCAACATTAATCAACGTAGTTTTCTTTTGGCTGTTCCAAATTCCACTCGCTTATAGCTTAGCTATTATTTTTGATTGGCAAGAATCGGGTGTGTTCTGGGGTATGTTCATCTCAGAAATAGGCGTCGGTTTATTCACTCTCTGGCTCTTCACCAAAGGAAAATGGAAGGAAACTAAGGTGTAAGTATATCTTCACATACTAAATTTTGTAGAGACGTAATGCTTACGTCTCATACACCATAACTATTTGTAAACCACGTCACTCTGATAACGCCGAAGGCGTTAGAAGAGTCCAGGAGAACTGCGTAGCAGTTCAATATTAGTAGCAACTGTTGACCAGACACACACAACAACTCCGTTAGGAGTTGAATATTTATGGGACTAAAGTCCAAGTGGTTTGGCATTATTTTCTATCCGTTGGCTGAAGCCAACGGCAATACATACATCCTAATCTCAAATCAATAAATTTATCAATCATTCATTTTGTAGAAAACAATGTTATGGAATATAAGCTTCGCGGAATAACCCTATGTACTCCAATCCTTTTTCATCATCACATTTGAATAAATAATATCTATTAATAGCATTGAACTTAGAAATATCAAAACCATTTGAATTGATTTCATTTAGAACATTATTAATTTTCGAATATAATGTAAACTCTTTTGAAACATCTCTAAAATAGACTTCTACTAGAATTATATAATCATTATATGGAACGTAAAATATCATTGTATTAATTACCGAAGAAGTATCTAATATCGAAAACAATTCATTTAAAGTCGTGTAACTTAGATTTCTTATTTCATTACTATCTAAGCCAATTTCTTCTCTAATGAAGTTTTCTTCATCTTTTTTTATTCTTTCTAAAATTCTTGATTCTGAATCATTTATATAAATAAAGCTTTCATAAATTTCAGCTTCAAAATTTTTTGCAATTAAATTTTTATTAAAAGAAAGATTTGATCTATATACTGTTGTATATTTAATTAATTCATGAATATCAAAACAAAGCTTACCTTTAAAATTCTTTTTTGATATTAGATTTGAACTACTAAAAACAATTATTATTATGATACTTACTATTAATTTCATTTTGATTCTTCTCCATTCAAATCACTTTTCCTTTAGAAATTCTATTCCGAATTTATCATAAAATCAATAATAAAACAAAAAAGGAGCCAATCGGCTCCTTTTCTAATCTTAATATATTTTTAACTTTACTAGCTATCTTTTTTCTTTGCCGCAGGTTTTTTAGCCGCTGGCTTTTTCTTTGCAGCAGTTTTCTTTGTCGCTGTCTTCTTAGCCGCTGGCTTTTTAGCAGCAGCTTTCGTAGTACGTCCTCTACCTTTTTTGGCAGGTGCTTCGGCTATTAGCACTTTGCATTCCTCGTGTGTCAAATCTTCGGGAGTCTTATCCTTAGGTATCTTTGCATTAACTTTACCGTCTGTTACATAAGGACCAAATCTACCATTTAGCACTTTAATACCATCATCAAATTCTTGAAGTGTATTTTTATTTTTCTGCTCTATTTTGTCTTTAACCTTTTGTATTGCTTCTTCTAGTGTAATTGTGAATATATCTTCGTGTGTGATAGAAGCATAAGTTTTATCTATTTGAACATAAGGCCCAAAACGACCAATATTAGTTTTTACGTCTTTGCCATCTTCATTTTGACCAATTACTCTAGGTAATTTGAACATTTCCAATGCTTCTTCTAGTGTAATAGTTTCTATACTTTGGCTAGGCATAAGTGATGCGAAACGTGGTTTTTCTTCATCCTCGTTTTCTCCCATCTGAAGCATAGCTCCATATCTACCTATACGTGCATAAACTGGTCGACCAGATTTGGGGTCATCGCCTAATAGCCGTGCATTGATGGCTTCTTTTTTACTAATATCTTCCGACTTTTCTACTGTTTCGTGAAACCCAGTGTAGAAATTAGATATCATTTCATTCCACTGCTTTTGTCCTTCAGCAATTTTATCAAATTCTTCTTCCACATTTTTCGTAAAATCAAAATCAACAATTTCTGTGAAGTGTTTAACAAGGAAATCAGTTACAACTTTTCCTACATCTGTTGGGAATAGCTTATTTCGCTCTTGTCCTGTAGTCTCAGTAAGCTTTTCTTCACTTACTTCATTGTTCATTAGTTTTACTTGTATATACTCTCTTTCCACCCCTTCTTTATCAGTTTTCTCTACATATTCTCTATTTTGAATAGTCGAGATAGTAGGTGCATAAGTAGATGGACGTCCTATACCCATTTCTTCTAATGTACGTACAAGAGTTGCCTCTGTGTAACGAGCAGGTGATCTACTGAAAGTTTCTCTACCAACTATCTGATTGACTTCTAGTTTTTGACCTTTAGCCATAGCAGGTAATATCTTACCATCTTTTCTTACTTCAGGATATACTTTTAAGAAACCATCGAATTTTATTACTTCACCTTTTGCAACGAAATCTGTGTCGTTATTTTCAAATCCTATATCAGCAGTTGTTCTTTCTAATTCAGCATCTGCCATCTGAGATGCAATAGCACGTTTCCAAATAAGCTCATATAGTTTGTCTTGACCGTTATTTCCAGTATTCACTATCGGTTGAGTCAAATCCGTAGGTCTAATCGCCTCGTGGGCTTCTTGAGCACCTTTTGACTTAGTTTTGAAAGTTCTTCTCTCGTGGTATTTTGCACCAAAGCTTGAGTCGATATAATTACCAGCAGCATTAAGTGCATCGTCTGATAGATTCGTCGAATCGGTTCTCATATAAGTAATCTTACCAGCTTCGTATAGCTTCTGAGCTACAACCATAGTTTGCTTTACAGAAAAGCCCAGTTTGGAAGATGCTTCCTGTTGCAATTTGGAAGTGGTAAATGGTGCTTGAGGTGACCTTTTACCTGGTTTGATTTTCAAATCTTTAATGAAAAATTGCTTGCCAACTGCAGTATTCAAATAGGCCAAAGCATCTTCTTTTTTATCAAATTTTTCTTTTAATTCGGCTTTGAACTCGTCACCATTCTCAGTTACGAAATCACCGATTAGCTTGTAAGTAACATCAGGTACGTGACTTTCTATCTCTCTTTCTCGTTCTACTATTATACGTACTGCAACCGACTGTACTCTACCAGCACTTAGACCGTATTTAACTTTCTTCCAGAGAACAGGGGAAAGTTCATAACCAACTAATCTGTCTAGTATTCTTCTAGCTTGTTGTGCATTTACTAATTCTTTATTAACAGAACGTGGGTTTTCTATTGCTTTCTGGATAGCTTTTTTCGTAATCTCGTTGAATACTATTCGCTTTGTTTTTGCTTCGTCCAAACCTAGTGCTTCTAGCAAGTGCCATGCAATTGCCTCTCCTTCTCTATCCTCATCCGTCGCTAGCCAAACGGTGTCGCTTTGTTTAGATAGTTTCTTCAATTCAGCTACTGTTTTTTTCTTGTCTGGGCTAATTTCGTATTTCGGTTCAAATCCGTTGTCTATATCTATAGACATATCTTTTTTTGCCAAATCTCTAATATGACCAATCGATGATTTTACTATGAATTTTCCTTTTTCTATCTCGTCGAGGTATTTCTCAATCGTTTTTGCTTTTGCAGGAGACTCGACTATTACTAATGATTTTGGCATTTAAAACCTTGTTTTTTTATTTCTTCCAACATTCGTGGCTGCAAATATACAAATTCAATTTTTATAATAACAGAACACTATAAGTTTATAAGTTTCGTTTTAAGATTAAATTTATTTGATAATTTTCATTTTTATAAAACAAAAAGGATATAATATGTCTCTATTAGTAGGAAACAAAGCACCTATATTCAAAGGCGAAGCCGTAGTCGGTGGCCCTTCTTCAAGTTTAACTCCAGATAACGCATTCAAGAATATCTCACTAGAAGATTACAAAGGTAAATGGGTAGTGTTT